>JAICXY010000180.1 GCA_025934495.1 Candidatus Nitrosocosmicus sp. | reverse complement strand
TTGGTCTTGCTGTAGAATAATCTTTCTGCAGGTTTGTACTTTTGTACCCAATCCTTTCTTATTGCAGTATAACTTAATAAATCGGGATATTGCTTGGATATATTTATTAATGAAAGGTCATTAAAGTATAGATGTAAAGAATAGATCTCTTGCATAATTAAAATAAACAGATATATTCTCAACAATTAATCAAATCCTTGTCCTTCCATTGCTTTCTTATGACAGACTATCCAAAAAACCACTGCTTTTTAAATCATTTACTGGCTTAACAGTGCAAGAATTTGATAATATTTACGATAAAGAAATAGCAAAAAGATATGATAAATACGAAGTTAAAACGTTTATCCAAAAAGAAAAGGTGGTAAAAATAGAGAAAGAAGATTTGGTACTGGAGGATCATTCAAACTTGACCTAGAGAATAGATTCCTAATGCTTTTAGTCTATTATCGTCTTTACATAACTTCTCGTTAGCTGGCTTTCTCTTTGATCTGAATCAGAGCAATGTCTACAGATATATACAAAAGATAGATAGTTTGGTAAGGCAATGTGTACAAATTCCACAAAAGATATACCCAATAACAAAGAGGCTAAAAACTCCAGCAGAGGAAGTAGAGAAATATTTTCCAGGCTTTCTTGCTTTCATAGATACTACAGAACAACAGATACCAAGACCTGCCGATAAAAGAAGATGTAGGACATACTATTCAGGCAAGAAGAAAAGACATACTGTAAAGAACCAGCTTATGGTTAACAATCGTGGTTATATCCTTCACAAAATAGGCTATAAGAAAGGAAGAAAACATGACTACGACGCATATAAAAAGAATCATCCTGTGACACCCAAACAAGTTGTTAATGTGCTTGATCTGGGGTATTTAGGAGTAGAAACTGATTTCCCAGAACAACTATCCGCATTACCATATAAAAAGAAGAAAAATCAAGACGAGTTGTCCCAAGAAGAAAAAGAGTATAATAAAATTCATTCCAAAATAAGAATAGTAGTGGAACATACTATCAGCAGATTGAAAAAGTACAGGATTCTAGCAGATGTATTTAGAAATAAATTGAGAAAATATAACAGGGTATCAGACATAATTGCAGGCTTGATAAACTATAGAATAATGAACCAGTATTGATAGAAACTAAATGACATCATATTAGAAAGTGCAGATTGTTTCTAATTATGCAAGAGATCTATTCTTTAAATCTATACTTTAATGATCTCTCATTAATAAATACATCCAAGCAATATCCCGATTTATTAAGTTATACTGCAATAAGAAAGGATTGGGTACAAAAGTACAAACCTGCAGAAAGATTATTCTACAGCAAGACCAAGATTTTGCAATTCATAATCGATGAAACTCAACTCAAAGTAGGTTCAGAATACATTTGGTTATATAAATCAAAAAGATATTGATACGATGATATTGATGATAGTCAATAAGAGAATACATAAACTGCTTTGTTGCATGATTCTATATTCTAAATACATTTAGCTATCATCTTTTAAGAAAACATGTGAAATGGTCCTATTACAACCAATCTCTAGTTAGACGCGGTGAAATATTGCTAGGATTTGATGTCATTGACAACTGGGATACAGAGCTAAAAGAGATGAACAAAGACAAGGTGGGTGAACCATTTCATTATCCTAATACCTTTCTTCTTTTACTTGGATATGCCAAAGTAATTTCATTTGCCATTTAGACAAACAGAAGGTATCGCACATGAGGTCATGCTAAAGGAAAAGTACCTTCTATTCCTGACTATACCACAATAAGCAGCGAAGAATAAACAGGTAGATATAAAAATAAAAGAAGATAACAAAAGCAAGGACTTTGAAGATGAGTATATAACAATTGCAATAGATAGTACCGGTATCAAGGTTACCAATAGAGGTCAGTGGATGCAAGATAAATGGAATGTGAAAAATAAGAAAGGATTTTTAAAAATACATATAGCTATAAACATCAAGACCAAGGAAATTCTTTCCATGAAAGTCACTGATGAGCATGTCCGTGATAGTAAAGCATTACCAGAATTGGTTAATGATATTATAAAATCAGATAGAAAATTAACAATAGGCAAACTATTTGCAGATGGTACTTATAATAGCAACGATATATTCAGATATTTGTCTACAGACAATGGAATCTTGCCTTGTATCAAAGTAAGAAAGAATACTAGAGTTCTATTGAAAAAAGGACATATTCTAAGAAATCTATCAGTCATATCTCAGAAAAATGATTTGCAAAGATGGAAGGATAGCAGAAGCTATGGAAAAAGATGGATTGTTGAAACGGTATTCTCTTCATTAAAGAGAATGTTTGGAGAATATGTATATTCTGTTTATTCTGTTAGATTAAAGAACATGATACAGGAAATGATGTTAAAAGCATCATTGTATAACAAGATGATAAGTATTTAGACAGAACGTGGTAAAATCAAAGATTATAGGAATCATGCAACAAAGCATACATAAATAAATTGATTAGCAATTTTGCATATAATATTCAACCATGGAAATCAGGGGATGTAATACAAAGTACTGAAGGTTTAAGATTTGAAATGCTAAGTATCCTTGGAAGAGGAGGTATGGGTACAGTATGGTTGGTAAAAGAGATTAATTCAAATATCCAATTTGCATTAAAAAGTCCACAAATACATAGTACAATAGTAGTAAATGTTGATGCACTTATCAAAAAATTCTATAGAGAAGCAGAATCCTGGATAATGCTACCACGCCATCCAAATGTTGTATCTTGTTTTTATTTTTCCAAAATTGGAGGATTACCACAAATACTTTTGGAATATGTTGATGGTGTTAATTTATCAAAATTGTTACCAGCAGATAATAATAATTATAAACATAATATCAACAATAGCTGGAAATCTATTTTGACAATTGCAATTCAAATAGCCGATGGAATGGCCCATGCTCACAAGAATGGTTTGATACACCAAGACCTAACATCAAATAATATAATGATAACCAAGGCGGATTCTAAATCAAGACAAAAAGCAGGGTTATCTGCTATGATTACTGATTTTGGAATTGTAAAGAGAATATCATTATCAGAAGAACAGAATCAAAAAGATAGAAGAGGAGAAGAAGAAGATAGACATGATGAGAATAATATTTTATTTCTAGGTAAAAATAAAAATAAAAATAATAGCAATTCATTATCGAATTTAACTGCAGTAGCAGCAACAGCAGGACTAATAACAACAGCAGAATCAATAGAAGGAGGAGGAGCAGTGGATGAAATATTTGGAAATTGGCCATATGTTTCCCCTGAACGATGGAGGATGGTAGAACTAGCAAAATATGCCAGAAAAGAAACAGACATCTATTCATTTGGAATTATTCTCTATGAACTAATTACAGGTGGTACAAGAC
>JAICXY010000014.1 GCA_025934495.1 Candidatus Nitrosocosmicus sp. | reverse complement strand
GAACACAACAAAAGTCACTCTAAAAAGAGAATAGTTGTAGAGCATACTATTTGCAGATTGAAAAAATACAGGATAATGAGTGATATCTTCAGAAATAGATTAAGAAAATATAATAGAGTATCGAATATAGTTGCAGGCCTTATAAATTACAGAATAATGAGTCCGCATCACTAAAAGAAAAAACGGTGTATCGGTAGTGAACTTGATGAAATGTATTTAATTATGCAAGAGATCTAATAAAACAATAGATTTAATTGGTTTCGGAAAAAATGACCAATCAATTGCGAAGAGAGCAATAGGCTTATATGAAAATAATGTACAATAAAGAAATAAAAATATTGTGAATTAAAAGAACTTTTATCCATATTTGGTTATATAGTATTAATATGTTGTTCATTTAATAAGGAAAGTTTTCATCTCATAGATATTGAAAAAATCAAAAATATGAAAAAGACAGCATTTATAATTAAGATCTCTAGAGGTATAACAATAATAGAAAAAGATTTAGTTTTTGCGTTAAAAAAGAAATATAGAGCAGGGAACAGCTTTAGAAGTATTTGAAGAACCTATAGGACAAAATAACCCAATTATCAAAATGAGAAATGTTATTTTGGTCCCCCCATATAGGGAGCGCAAGTTACTATACTAGACGAAAAATGTCTGAATTGGTTGCTACAAACATTATATATGTATTAAAGACAATGACGATGAAGCTTTGTTGATATGAAAAAGGAAAATTTATAGACCATAAAGAATTACAAAACTACCAAAAGATATCATAACCTTTTTAATTGAATTTCATCTTTATCTTCCTGATTCCCAGTAATACAGTTGGTGTGGATAATTTTAATAGGATTAAAATTGATTTTTCCTTCTGGAAGATGTTTTTCTCTCTGAAGATACACAAACTTTGCTTCTAACTTTTGTTTATGCTCATAACATGTCAATCCTATCATAAATTTATTATTGTCATTATCATTTATTTCTATAATAAATTCAGGTGGAAGATTACATCTTCTTTTATCAAATACGAACGAACAATGTTCCGGAAACAACTATGAGTATCCCCATTACATCCAAATAAAGGTTTTTATTTAAATCCTAAATTTAATTATTCATATTTATAATTAATAATCAGATAAAATTAATTTATTCCCCCTAATAAGTCAAAAATTTACAAAATCAATTCAAAAGTATTCTACTATCGAAATCAATAGCAGACAGAATGCTAGATATTTCTAAATATAGCAAAAAAAACGAAGTATAAGAGAAGATATAGATGGCCGATCATATACCTAACCAAATACAGAAATAGTACTCTATAAATTATAAAATATAAAATTATTTTATATGTATTAATTGCATCAAATCTCCTGGTGAAGCCATAGTGGCAAAGTTAAGGACAGGTCCGTACCAAATTCCCAATATTACCATAAATCCTATAGCAAATAATAGAACTGCAACAATAGATTTTGGTTCTTTTTGTCTTACTCTGTTTTCACCTTCTTCGAAATACATTTTTCGTATTATCCATGCATAATATCCTAAAGACAATGCGCTATTCAGTACACCAGCAATTGCAAGATATGGACCCCACCATACCTGGTGTCCACTGTCGATGGCAGCTCCAAATAATAAAAGTTTGCTCCAAAATCCATTAAGAGGAGGTATTCCAGCTAATGCGAGTAATGCAATAGTCATAGCAATAGCAGTAATCGGCATCCTATAGCCAAGTCCTTTAAATTTCTCAATACTATATCCAGAAATAACAACAATTACAGCAGTAGCTGCAATAAATGCGGCGGATATCATAACAGCATGGTTCATGATATGAAATAAAGAAGCAGCTAGTCCAGCAGCAGCATATGGAGCCACTGCTAAACCTATTAGGATGTATCCAGCTTGAGCAAGACTAGAATACGCAAGCATTCTGGGAACACTTTTTTGAGTTAATGCCCCCAAGTTTCCGACAGTCATTGTAAAGATTGCAATAATAGCAAGTACAAATGACCAATGCACATTTAATGCGATCAAGCCTATTATGATAACTCTAATAGCTGCAGCAAATCCTGCTTTTTTTGTTCCAGCTGCCAGAAGAGTGGCAATGGTTATAGGCGAGCCAGAATAAGTATCAGGTAACCACATATGAAATGGAACTAACCCCATTTTAAATCCAAAGCCTGCAATAAAAAGCCCTGCTGCTAATAATCCAAAAGGCATCAAACTAGATTTTAGAGTGGTTAATGCAATTACAGAATCATAAATGTTTGTAGTTCCAGATAAACCATATACTATACCCATTGCTAAAATAATGATTGCTGTTGACAATGCACCAAACAAAAAGTATTTTATAGCAGCTTCATTTGAAACAGGATCTTTTTTAGAAAATGCGGCTAAAGCATAAGTTGGTATGGACATTAACTCCCAAGAAACTAGCAGCATAACAAAATCTGTAGAATAGCCAATAAGGATCATGCCTATACTAGATAAAAGAATTAAAGAATAGTAAGCAGCATGATTACTTTTCTTTTTCATATAGCTCCAAGAAGAAACAGCCACCATTATAGAGACGAGAATAAAAGCAATTGAGAAAAACGCTCCAAATACATCATCGGTAATCACACCATTACTTGCTAGTGATAAACCAGGCAGGGTTTTGCTGGATACAACTCGCACTATAACAATTATTAATGCTAATACAAGAGCACCAAATGATATGCCACTATAAATTTTATTTTTGGATCCTTTTTCTTTATTTAAGGCATCAATTATCGGAATAAATAAAGCTACTGCGGCCAAGACAATAGTAACTAAGGATGGAGTTGAAAACAAATCAATCATATTTTATCACATCCACCTTTACATCAATAATAGCATAGCTATTACTATAATTCCAGCTGAAAATACAAATAAATACGTTTGTATACTTCCAGTTTGCGAAACCTTTACTACCTTGGACATAAAAATCATGGAATATCTAAAAGCAGGATTTACTCCGCTTACAATCACTCCTTCAAAATATTTATATATCTTTCTATAAAGAGCAAGTTGAATTACCGCACCTATCCAATACCAAAATGAATTGAGATACCATCTATTGTATAAAAACTTCCATAGAGCTCTCGAAACAGCATTTTCTTGGATTATATTTGGATCTACTTTTCTTTGGATGTAGAATAAATATCCCAAATATCCACCTATTCCAAAGGCACCTACAGATGATAAAGCAGCTATTGGATTTAAATTCAAAAAGCCAGTATTTTTTCCTTCAGAAATTCCATTATTATTTATATTAGAAGATTGAGAAGTGGATTTTGATAAAGTTGGAGATGATGACATTATCTTTCCATCCACTATACCAAAAGTATTAGAAAGATAGTATGCAAACAAATTATGGATTTGCCCCTCAAAAGCAAAGCCTACTAGTCCTATTGCTATAGATGCAACAGCCAAAATAGCAAAAGGCATCCACATGATCCTATCAACTTCATGAACTCTATGCCCTTTCGCTTCCAATTCAACGATATTTTTACTAGGCTTACCAAAAAATGTTAAACCTACCATTCTAAAAGTGTAAAACGCAGTCAATACTGCTACTATTACTGCAAGGGCAAATAAATAAGGGGACAGCGAATAATTGGATTCCAGCAAAGAAGCAAAAATGGCATCTTTACTCCAAAAACCAGATGTGATCAAAGGTGCAGCAGCTAAAGATAAACTAGATAAGAACATAAAAAGATAAGTTTTTTTCATGTTTTTCCTAAGTCCTCCCATATCATACATGAATCTCGAACCAACGTTATGAAGAATAGCACCAGCAGCCATAAACAATGATGCTTTAAATAATGCATGGCTAATCATATGAAAGAAACCCGCAGTATATCCATCGACAAAATGAGTCGATAATCCGGCAATTCCTAGTGCCATCATCATATAACCTATTTGTGATCCTGTAGAATATGCCAACACTTTTTTAATTTCAGGGTTAACCAACGCCTGTGTTGCTAAAAGAAATGCAGTAATTCCACCAACCCAAGCTACAATTTCAAAGAATTGAGAGATATTAAATACAGCAAGAGCGAAAAAGAGGGGACCAATTCTAGCAACAAGAAAAACTCCAGCCTTTACCATTGTAGCAGCATGAATTAATGCAGAGACGGATGATGGACCGGTCATAGCGTCTACCAACCATTCATTTAGTGGAAATTGAGCAGACTTGCCTATTGCACCTCCAAATAGTAAAACTGCCGCAGGAATCAAAAGATTTTGTTTCATCATTTCTTGAGCCCAAGTATGATCAGACAGCAATTCTTTAAAACCAAAGGTACCAGCATATGCAAATATCAAAAACATTCCTGTAAGCATCATAATATCGCCCACCCGGTTAAACAAGAATGCTTTTATTCCTGCATGAGTAGGTGATGTCCACATGGGTATACCCCATGCAACATTTCCTTCTTTTCCAACATAGTCTTTCTTTTTATCAGAATACCAAAATCCTATTAATGCATAGGAAGCCAAGCCTACACCTTCCCATCCAAAAAATACCATTAATAAATTATCAGACAAAACGATCAACTGCATGGATCCTATAAAAAACAACATAAAGAACCAATACCGGATAATTGATTTTTCCCCATGCATATAAGATATAGAGTACACTAAAATTGATACAGAAATCCAAGCAACCAAATTACTCATTACTATACCAAGGGGATCAGCTAATACACCGGCGTTCAAATTTAATGCAGAAAACCATGGAATTTGGCTATGGATTTCCTTTCCCGCAAGCCCCAGAGGAAGAATACTTAATGCAAATAATGCACTTAAAATAGAAAATCCTACCGCTACATAACTTTTGATACGTTCGCTTTTATTTTTTAAAGCAGGGATCAATGCAGCCCCGATGAATGGAAGCATCCAAACTAACCAGGCATTAACTCCCAAGCCTACAAATCCTATTGTTTCATTTTGAACCATTTTCTTTCAATTCCTTAAAAATATATAGAATTACCTAAAAGATACATACCCGAGTTTGGTTTTATTTGTAAATCCGGGGATTCCTTCAAATTACCAAAATTTTCTTTTAATTGCCCTGAAACCTTTAATGTCGTCTGAGACCCTATTTTTTGCTTTAAATGGACAATACCGCTAGTGTGACTATACAAATTATCAACATAACTAACAATTGGCTTATAAAACATATCGGGATAAATCCCCAATATTAAAGTGAAAGCGGCTAGAACACCCATAGTAACTATTACATATCCACTCTTATCGCCTACATTTTTTAATGTTTCTGGAACTACTCCATAGAATATCCTTTTATACAACCATAAAATATATGCAGAAGTTAAAACAGTAGTTAACATAGCTAGTGTAAAAGCTATTACCTTCAAAGAATCCCAATGATTAACAATTGCACCCTGAAGAGCGCCGTTAAATAAGACCCATTCGGCCATAAACCCGCTAGTTATTGGAACACCCATTATTGTTAATGCTCCAATCATTGTAAATACGGCCGTATATGGCATTTTGCTGGCTAGTCCGCCTAATTTATCCAAATTTCTTGTTCCAGTTTGTAAGATTATAGAACCAGCCATCATAAACAATAATGCTTTCCCAAGCCCATGAGTAACATACAACAGTATAGCACCACTTATTCCTAATATGCTCTCTGATCCAAGTCCAAATAATATATACCCCATGGAGCTTATACTTGAATACGCCAAAACTTTTTTGATATCATTTTGCATTAAAGCCATTGCACCCCCAAATACCATTGTTGCCACACCCCATATTTCTAAATAAACTCCATAACCAGCATAGTGAGAAGATAGAAAATCCAGCCAGATTCTAACAATACCATAGGCACCAATTCCAGTCATGGCGGATGAAATTAAAATTGATATTGGAGTAGGTGATAGAGTATATGTATCAGGCAGCCATATATGCAAAAATAATAAGCCAAGTTTTATACCAAAACCAATCATAATCGAAAAAATAATCAAATCAATCCAGTTTAACGGTATTTTATAAGCATTTGTTTTTATAATATCATAATCAAAACCCCCAGTAAAGAAACCTATAGCCAACAGACCTAAAAGTAAAATAAGCGCTCCCACAGCTGACCAAAAAAAGAATACGAATGTAACTCTTCTTCGGTTCCCATAACCAAAAAAGGCGATCAAGAAAAAAGTAGGGACCAACATCAATTCAAAAAATGCGTAAAATTCAACCAGATTTGTGGCAAGAATCGTGCCTAGCATACCCATTGAAAATGCCAAATAAAGAGCAAAGTATAAACCCATTTGGCTATTTAAAAATAATTTTTGATTATCAGATAAAACTAAAATAGAATTATTTCCAGTGTTATCAAAAGTTTGATCACCTTCATCTCCAACAGAATCAATTTTGGTATTTATATCAGTTTTTGTTTTTTCATATTCACGTAAGATTTTACGGATCATATACGGTTTTGAGTAAAGGACCATTACAGTAGATAAAACATATATAGTTATTGCGAAAGGAATGCTTAATCCATCAAGTTTGAGTCCAAAATGACCTAACTGACTCCACTGAAAAACTTCCTGATATGTACCGCCCGAACCTATGCCTATCGATGGAATAATAACAAAAATAGTAGACAAGCCTAAAATTCCAAAAGAAAACCAAGTTAAAATATTAATTCCCTTGCGTTTACCCAAAAAATATGCAACTGGAGAAAATATCAATGGCAAAAATGTTGCCACCATTAGATAATAAGAAGATGAATCCGCCATCTACATTCTCGTACTCCGAATACCCCTACCAAAACGACATTATATCCTTTTATATATTATACGATTTCAATAAATTAAAAATATAAAAAGAAAAAAGAAAAAAGAAAAATTTAATTTTTGAGATTTTTATATTCAGTGATATCGATGTCTTTATAAAATCTATAGGCTATCACTATAATTCCCAATCCAACCGCAACCTCTGCAGCCGATATTGCAATAGAAAATAAAACAAATATTTGTCCTTGTGGATTGGAAACCATTCTAGAAAAAGCTACCAGAGTAAGATTTACAGCATTAGCAATTAATTCGATAGAAAATATTAATCTTAATGCATTTCTTTTAACGACTAATCCATATATCCCTATAGAGATCAATATAACAGAAATAATTAAAAAATCACTAGGTTGATTCATTTTTTTCTTCAATATCCTCCCTTCGTGCAAGTGCTAACGCACCTATAATAGATCCGGCCAAAGTTAAAGCCAACGCAATTAATACAGGCGAATAATAAGTTAATAATTTTTTCCCTATTTCTTTTATATCAACTACATTAGAATTATTTGCAAAACTAAATTGAGAAGTCACTGAATTGCCTATTAATGTAGCAAATAGGGCAAGAAATCCCAAACTTATAATAATGCCTGCAATTTTTCTTTTCTTTGTTTCCCTTTGTGTTATAGTATTAGGAGATCGCACTAGCATAACAGTAAATATAATCAAAACTGCAACGGCTCCTACGTATACAGTTATTTGAAACATTGCAACAAATGGAGCATCCAGAATAAGAAAATATCCTGCAATCCCTAACATAGAAATTGCTAAAGCGATGCCACCGTATAATAATTCTCTACTTTCTAATGTAATAATAGCAGAACCAATTGTTAATATAGATAACCCAACAAATACAGAGTCAACCATGGTTTGCACCCATTGAATCTATTTTTATTTCAACATCTCCATCATATTTTGGTTTAACAGCTAACTGGGAAGGAGTATATATCAAATGAGATTTTGTATACGAAGATAACTCGTAATCATTTGTCATATACAAAGCATAAAACGGACAAGCATCAACACATAAACCACAAAAAACACACTTACCATAATCTATCTGAGGCATGATGGATTTTTTATTTTGTTTCCAATGTTCATCTACTTTTACCATAGAGATAGCTTCTGCGATTCCCTCACAAGCAATAGAACATAATTGGCAGCCTGTACATTTATCATGAAAAAGTATATGACGACCTCTAAGCCCTGCAATTCCAACACCCTTTTTTGGATCAAATTGATAACCATCGCCATCAAACTTTAGCTTTTGCTCTGGATATCTCAATGTAAATCGCTTTATAAAGAGATGTTTTGTACCCGATTCTAATGCTTTAATAAATCCGCTTGCTGTATTCATTTTGGCGATATCATTCCTCCCGGCCCCAAAATTCCACCATAGATCAATGTAAGGACAATAAAGAGATTTATGAATGTTAAAACAATCAGCTTGTACCATCCCGTATGTAATAATATGTCAATTCTAATTCTTGGATTGATACCTCTTGTAATCAACATTAACAGTATTATGACAAATGTTTTTACCATAAACCAAAATATACTATTTACTGTAACTGCATTATACAAACCAACTAGACCAAATATTTTCAAAAGTGAAATATTTGATGCGGAAGCGCCGGGAATTAGTTCATGTGGAAATATTTGTGGGCCATACCAGCCACCTAAAAACAATATTACAAATAAGGCACTTAATGCATATAGCTTTAAATAACTACCTAACTGAATTAGCCCAAAAATCATTCCAGATGTTTCAGTCAACCACCCTGCAACTATTTCACTTTCTGCCTCAGGAAGATCAAATGGTATGCGTTCTAATTCTGCAAGTGATGAGATATAGAAAACAAACGCATTGATCGGCATAACAAAAATATTCCAAAAAATATTTTGAGATCTTGCTATATCAGATAAATTTAATGAGCCAGATAAGATTACTGCAGGTAAAGCGGACAAAAAAAATGGGATTTCAAACGCAATCATCTGATGTAGAGCCCGCAACCCACCAATGAAGGGATATTTACTATTGCTTGCCCATGAAAATAATAGTGTGATCAATGGGAAAAATCCTAAAATTCCAAAAATAGCTATCAGTCCAACATTTACATTAGCTACAACCCACCCTGATGCTACCGGAATCAATGATACTACAGCGGCTGAAGTAGATACAAACAGTATAGGGGCAAGCCAAAATATTGGCTTATCAGCTCCAGAAGGAACTATTATTTCTTTGGCAATTAGTTTTAATCCATCTGCAACTAATTGAAAAATACCCTCGATCTTACCCGCATACAAGGGTCCTATTCTCAACTGCATTTTTGCTAATAACTTTCGTTCGATAAAAATTGTCGCCGCAGCAATTAAAGCGCTAAAACCAAATCCAGGGAATACTGCAGCCCTAAAGTAATCAGTATGAATTAAAAATTTTATTATTGGAAGGGTTCTTGAAGGATCTACCATCATTGAAAAAAATAGATAAGGCGTTAAAACCTGTCCATTAACAACTGGAAGAGGAACAAAAAATAATGTAAAAAATATTATAGGAAGAATTAATACTGTTAGTAAGGCCACAACAACTAATACAAGTTGAACGATGCTACCCGCAAAATTTCCAAATCTAAAATCAGGAGTTATCGAACCCATTATCTATCTGCCTCCACTGGCCAGTAATTCAGAGACCAATATATAGGTGGCATATCACCTAATTTTGATCCAACTAATAAAAACGGTAAGGCTAATAAATTTCTAAAAGAGCCCACGGACATTTTTACTCTATAGGCTCTCGATGTACCATCGCTGACAATATGGTAGCTAAGAGCACCCCTTCCTGATTCGATTCTTTTAAACGATTCTCCTGGAGGTCCTTTGACATTACTTAGTAATTTTTCTCTAACATCTCCCGATTCGGGAATTTTATCTAAAAGCTGCCTGATAATATGACAAGATTCTATCATATCTAAATATGGGACATAAGCTCTTGCAAAAGAGTCACATGTTTTCATATATTGGACATTAAAATCTATCTCATCATAGACATCGTAGGGTTCCACTTTCCTAATATCATATGGTACTCCTGATGCTCGAAGAACAGAACCAGTTACACCTAACTTTATTGCATCCTCTTTTGATAAAATTCCAACACCTTCGGTTCTTTGTCTTAGCAGAGGATTATTGTAAAAAATATGCTCATACTCTTTTAATCGCTTTTCAAAATAATTTACCTGAGTCAAACATTTTTCTTTAAAATTATATGGCATATCATTTCTGACTCCTCCCGGGATATTAAAAGCGTGAGTAACTCGATGACCTGTAAGTCGCTCAAGCAAATCAATTATTAATTCTCTATCTCCAGCAGGCCACATGAACATAGTAGAATGTCCCAGAAATATACCATAAATAGCAAGCCAATATTCAGTATAAACAAGTCTATTTAATTCTGATGCAATGGCTCGAATAAATTGCCCTCTTCGTGGAACTGTTATACCAATCAAATCCTCGATTGCAAGGCTATAAGAATATGTGATATTGCAAGAATCGTGTATTACGGGCCTCTCTAAATGAGGAATATTTTGGAAAAAGTTTCTATATTCGCACATTTTTTCGTGTCCACGGTGAACATAACCTGGGTCCGGGTCCACATAAACAATATAATCCCCATCTATTTTTATTACGAATCTAAAGTGTCCGGAACCTGGATGCTGTGGACCTACACTAAGGGTCATTAATCGGTCCTCTTCAGAATCTTTGACTATTTGCATAGATAGATTTTTAGCTTCATCTATTTTTTCTTCTAATGTAGACATTTATCATAAGCTCCTTTTTATCTTCCTTTTATCCTAAATTCTTTTCTAAGAGGAGGGATATCGGCCCAGTCTTCAGGTAAAAGAAATCGCTCATTACGGGGATGACCAATAAAGTATACACCCAACATTTCATAAGTTTCACGTTCATGATATTCAACACTAGGAAATATATTTATCAAACTATTTGACTTTGGATCGTTTCTGTTAATTTTTGTAGATAGGACCAAAATATAAGGTAACAGATCTTGGTTGCTGTATGAACCCAAATGATAATTGATCTCGATCTCATTATCCTTTGGATAATCGGTTCCCGAGGCAGACTCTGCATGATCAAATCCATAATGATCTCTTAAAAAGATAGCAGTCTCTACCAAGTTTTCAGGTTCAACCATGATTTTCGAACGATTACGTTTATCATAAACTATTTTAATTTTAGTATTATATTTCTCGACTAAAGACTTTAATATATCATGAGATATATAAATAGAATTCTTTCCAGGACTAGATTCTATTTGATTATCCATCACTTTATCTTTGACCTTTTAATCTTTTCTTGCAAGAGAAATGTTCCTTGGATAAGAGTTTCTGGTCGCGGGGGACAGCCAGGAACATAAACATCCACTGGAACAATACCATCACATCCAGGCAAAACATTATAGGAATCAAGATAAAGTCCCCCAGTAATAGCGCAGGCACCCATTGCAATGACATATTTAGGTTCGGGCATTTGATCATAAACCATACGAAGCCTAGGTGCCATTTTTCTTGTAACGGTACCTTGAACTACAATTAAATCACATTGTCTTAACGAACCAAAAGCTTCCAGAATACCAAATCTCTCTACATCATATCGAGGACTTGAAGCTGCACCGAATTCTACGCTGCAACAAGCCGTTTCCAAATGTACAGGCCATAATGACCATACTCTGGCCCAATTAATAGCATAGCCTAGCGGCTCCTCCAAAGCTGTAACAAGAACATCGCTTAGCTTTGATACCAAAATATTAAAATTAGCAGGGTTAGGATTAAGTAGCTCTTTTAACATACCACTACACTAGTATATAATAATAACTTTAGTTATTAAAATCTATTGGAAAAAATAAGATTACCAGATCCCTTTCCGACCTGATAAAAATAATGCATATCCCATAGCTGCAAACATAATGCCAAGAAAACCCATCATAGGTAATGTGGCTTCTTTAGGAATAGAAAAAAAAGTTACAGCCCAAGCATAGAGAAAAATAGACATTACATCAAAAACTACAAACATGAGAATATATGAATAATATTGCATCATAAAATGAGAACGTCCTTCTCCTGTAGGAATTTGACCACATTCCATAGGTAGAAATTTTATCGGGTTGTATCGTCTTCGTTGTGATAAAATCCTAGATAGTACAATAGAAATAACCCCTGACAAAATACCAAGCCCAAAGGGATATAAAATTGGAAGAAATTGTGATGCCGTTTCTCCTGCCAAATTAATTTTTGCTAATTTTAAAAGATATAAAAATCTTACCTATTCATAATCACTTTCGTATACTCCAAACCAAATTAAATAATTGTCTGGCCACCAGTTTTGGATGATTTAAAGCTAGTTTCATCATCTTATAATTAGAAAAATCAGATTTAATAAAATCCAAGAATTCATCAATTGTCAAATCTTTAATTATATCAATCTCTTTATCCCAATCAAGATCAGAAAGAGCAAGCCACCTTGATTGGACTTTTAACGAAGCTAAAATTTTTTTTTCAAGTAATTTCTTGCAAGAGTATTCATAGTCTTCTAAAGAGTCCATTGTTGAATCATATATCAGAGATTTAGCACCAATTTTTCCAGCCAATTGCCCAAATTCGATTGCATATCGTATACCCTCTAAAACCAATGGGTTTGCTTGACCTGCGGTATCACCGATCATCATCAAACCATTATAAACAAAACTTTTTCTTAGTCCTTCGTTTGGTATCATACCATAATGAACTTCTATAGGTTGAATTTTTCCCATTTTATTCAAAGGATATAATTTATTTTCCATAATGTAATTTAATTTATTGAGTGGATCGATAGTAGATTCAGGCCTTCCCATTCCAACACCAATTCTAACAAGATTATCTGATAATGGAAAGATCCATGCATATCCCGCATTAGAATATTTTTGCCCTACCAATAAAAACAATGTTTCTTGATTTATTTTATCACAATAGCATTCGTATTCTGCACCAACACCATATCTCTGCCAAAGAGGCGCGTAACCCATTTTACGAGATATAAAGCTATTAAACCCACTGGCATCAATTATCAAAGTCGAATCTATTTCAACAATTCCTTTTGGTGTTGAAACTTTAAGTCCATTAATTTTTCCTTCTAAATTTTTCTTTATATCAAAAACATTGCTTCTCACAAATAGTTCAGATCCCTCTTTAGCAGCTTTGATTGCTAAAAACTGATAGGTTTTTTTTATATCGAGCACGCAAGCAGTATACTCATGACCAGAAATGCTGATTTCATTGTTTGGAGATACAAATGAAAAATTTTTAATGGGATTATAAAATTCCTTTGGTATTCCAAATTGTTCAATCTCTTTTATCCAGCTAACACCGCTTGTTCTAACATTATGACCAAACGATGGGTCCTTCTCAAAAAGAACAACTTTTGCTCCATTCTTAGATGCAGAATAAGCAGCAGAAAGTCCAGCAGGACCTCCACCTACTATAGCAATATCATATTTCAATAAATCAATAGATCGTTATTTTAAACGGGTTTATTATAGATTCTTTTTCTATTTCCTTATAAATAAAGGAATGCTCATATACAATAGTTCATAATATATATTTATTATCATCATTCTCATCAAGATCTCACATAACTAACATAAACAGATTTATGTCCAATGGTTCATTCAATTTTATGTCTTTTCATTCCTTTTTCCTTATAGATTAATCCATAAAATCAGGTACTTTACATATCAATCACATGGTTTACAGTAAAAATTTAATATCTACAAGATTGGTTGTAGTTTGACAATTTCACAGAATTTGTTGGCGGATGTTAGTTAAATTTATTTGGAAAAGGGAATCATGTTAAAAATGTGATTTATGTATAACGATATATATTGGATTTTAACTATTTCCGTTATAACTCTATCAACAAAACGCTAACAAACAACGAATAAAATAATCATGCAACAAAGCATGAATTATTATTATAAGGGAATCTTACCTCATCAGAATGCCAACTGATAAGGAAAAAGATATTCTTTATTAGTTGATGCTTGGTGATAAAGAAGATGGCTATAGGGCCAAGATTATCCTGCTTAAAGATGATGGATATACAGTTCCTGAAATAAGGCGTATGGTAACTAATTATCATGATAGCAACATAAGATAAACATAAACCAATTAAGGTAACCGAGGATATAGAAAAAAAGATTATTGAAATAGTAACTAAATCCAAGAATCGATTATGATGAATTATCATTTTCAACATGGTTATTGCGTGTGCTGGTTGGATTTATTACCAAGGATATACACCTTATGGATAATATAAGTCTCCAAAGTTAGAAACACTCTTTTAAATCACGGTATTAAATATAGACAATCAAAGATAACCTTAAAAATAAATTGTTTGGGTACTACTACAATTTTTCGTTCTTCTGATATATTAACTGAAAGGATTTCTTTATCTTTTGTTGATTCAATAACAGCGATCACTCAAAACCATATCAATTCAGGACCCAGAATATCATTAAAAAAAAGAGAATTGAAAAATTAAGGTACAGTAATATATCCGCTGACTCTATCCTGCTCTATGAAGATAAGAAGGGGCCTATAGTAGCAAAAATATATGTGGTACATCTTGATCTTCTGTACAATCCAAGGTATCCAAGGCTCAAAACTAAGTAAATTCTAAACGTGTTTGGCGTCTATGATAGAATTCAAATTATGACCATCCTTGAGTATTTACCTGCATTATATCGCGCCATAATCGTATTCCTGCCCTGACTTTGATAGCGACCACTTTCTATCGATATGGTAGTAGTTGTACTGATGGACAGTATAGGAATTACTATCGCGGATATCAAGAAATACAAGATGCTTTGAAATGGAAGGAAGGAGGTGGATGTAAAGGAATGTTCTTGAATTTATGGATTATGACCATATAACGCAAAACCTTTCAATGAGTAACTTTTACTTAAACTTTTAGAAAAAGATACAGAAGACACAAAGCCTTACTTAATTTTCCATAATATACTATATACCTCCAGGAATTTAAACACTACAATATATTCAACGTAACGCGAACGTTTCTCACAACAAAATAGATAGTTCCAACGAAAAGTATCCCATTTTCTTAGATCTAGATGTAAGGCTTCCTGCCTTGCCTTGCCTTGTCTTGCCTTGCCTCTCAATCAAATTGCCCCTTGATAGGTTTCCTGACGTATGGGGCCTCTAAAATGATTTTGAAAGTTCAATTTATCAAGATACTGAACGTCTATTCGTATACATCTTGGATGGATAGAAGAATCCCTATCTTTTTTTATCATTCCGCATGTGATATGTTTTCTGCTATTACTATTATTGTATACCAAGGAAGCAGATATACTTGGATATATCTCTCTAACAGTAGCATATAAGGCGATTCATTGTAAAGATGGTTTAAAAAGATTCAGACAAACAGGGCAAGGCATAACATACTTTTTCCAATTTGCTTTGTTGCATAATCCCTATAATCTTTGATTTGTTATTTTTTTGCCTAAATCGATATCATATTATCATATAAGATGCTTTCAGCATCATTTCTCGTATTATATTTTTCAGTTTGACAGAATAAACATACTCGCCAAACCTTCGCTTTATACAAGAAAACATCGTTTCTACAATTCACGTCTTTCCATAGATACGCTATCCTCTTTCCACTTTTGCAAATCATTTCTTTGGGCCAACACAGATAGGGTTCTAAAGATGTTTTCCTTTTTTCATCTAATTTTAGCATTCTTTTTCTTACTCTAATGCATGGTAATATTCGATTATCTGCGATATCTAAAAATGTTATTACCTTCATAGTCGCCATCGTCAGCTAATAGTTTGCATATTGCTATAACACTATCTGATTCTATGACATTCTCAACTAATTCAGATAATGCTTTGTTGTCATGAACGTGCTCATCGTTACCTTCATGGAAAGTATTTTCATGCTCTTGACGTTTACTGCTATATGTATTTTCAAATATCCTTTCTTGTTGTTGTTTAAATGCCATTTTTTCTCTCCATTGCCCTCTATTGGTAACTTTGATACCGGTATTGTCTATGGCAATGATTAGATATCCATCTTTAGAGACATTGTCTTTATTGTTATTATTTATTTGAATATTTAATTTGTTTATCCTTTATTTATTTTTGTAAAATCGGATATAGATGATAGTTCCTTTAGTATGTCCTTGTGCAATTCCCTTAGTTTGTCTATAAGGAAGATGAAAGAATGCCTTGGTATATCCAAGTAAAAGAAGAAATTTATTTGGATAATGAAATGGCTCTCCAACTTTATCTTTATCCATCTATTTTAGATCTGTATCCCAATTGTTAATTACATCAAATCCTAGCAAGATTTCGCCTAGTCTAACTAGAGATTGATTGTAGATAGACCAATTCACAGTATTTGTGGATTAATGTTAGTTAAATGCATTTATTTGCATAACTTGAAAAGTCGTTATAATTAATCAAGGTATACCAATATTTTACCATTGTATGTTTTTCAAATTTCTTTCTATTAGAGCAGTAAAAGCAAACTTTGATAGTTATTTTTCCATCACCGGATTTCTAAATAGATTATAAGAATACATATACATTTATCTCCAAAACCATACAATGGACAATACAAATAATAACAATAATTCAGAGAAAGGACATGTGGATGTTAATACTAAAGATATTCCTGCTATTGCGCCTATGGCCAACTTTTTTGCAGAAATAGAATTTCCAATAGATAAAAAAGAAATTGTTAACTTTGTAGAGAATAAAAATACACTTTCAGACAAATCTCAAGATGTATTAAAATATTCTCAATAAATTACAGGATAAACAATATCAAACCAGGTAGATAATTCCTCTTGCGTTTACATTTTTTCTTATGACTTATTACATATTGATGAATCTTTTAGAAATCGATATACTAGAATATGCTCTAATATATTATTTTAATAAATTAAATTAAGTTAAATTAAATTAAATGGTTTAATTCATCGCAAGTTCTCCACTTTTATGACATATTCTTATTTCTAATGCATCTTTATCCATTGTCCTACTTTGGGCCATAATTCTTTATGTGCATGTTTTCCTATCATTAGACCAACATGCCCTGACTTGAACTCGATTAATTTTTTATCATAACTTTCTGTTAATACATCATTAAGAGCCTTACTAGACTCTGGTGCCACTAGATCATCCTTTTCAGCCACAACATTAAGAAAAGGCATAGTAATATTCTTCAAATTGACAGTGGTCCAATCATTCTTCTCATAATCGTTACCATCATCATTATTATTACTATTACTGCTTTTATCTTCTATCTTCATTTTATTTTGGATAAGCAAATTTTGCTTATATAAATATTCTACAAACTCTCGATATATTTCACCAATTATTGGTGGACTATCATTTAACCATGTTTCTGTTGCAAAGAATTCTACTATTGACTCTAGATCATGAGGTTGTTCAAAAAAGTGGAAATATTTGTGACTATATTCTATAGGTCTTCTAATACTGAAAGCAGTATTTAGTAACATGCTAGGTACATTTCCAAAGGCATCCAAAAGATACCCTTCCTTCATGGATTTAGTCCAAACAGAGAGTAAAGAATTATCAAGATTAAAATCCCCAGGTGTAGCAATAGTTATCAGATTTTTTATTTTTTCTGGATGTAAAGCAGCATATATAAGTGCAAGATCGCCTCCCCAGCAATAACCAAATAAAGATATCTTATCAGACTTTGTAATCTTTTTTATAAAATCAACAGATTTGTCTATATATGAATTTACAAAATGACCTATCGTCAAACTTTTATCGTATGAAGATGGTGTTCCCCAATCTGTAGCAAAAATATCCAGTCCTTGATTACGTAAATTTCTAATAACACTTACCTGAGGTAAAAGATCCAGAATATAATGTCTATTTATGAATGCATAGATTACAAGTACAGGGGTAGTCTTTTTATCCTCATCTTGACTTTGATTTATCATATTATTTTCTTTCTTATTTATAGTAGTAGAGGAAGAGGAGGAAGAAGTTGCTCCCATTATATCATTATTATTATTATAATGAAATAATGAATATTTTTCTATTTCACAAATCTTATTTGAAGGCGTGCGATAAAGAGTATCTCTTATTATCTCCAAAAATTCGTTATTCCATAATGCAGATTTGTTAGATAAATTTTGATACATTTTCCCTATACCAGTAACTTTGGCTAACTCAGAATAACTCGCAACAGTGTCTGAAAGCACATTAACAAATCGCTTATCTCTAAAATTTTTATCAAAGATTTTATGAAAGTTGCTTTTTAAGGTTTTTTCTAGTTCAGAGAAATCTTTCCAGGATTTATTGTATTCTAAAATTGTACTAAAATATTTAGAATAGGCTTCTGAAAAGATACTATATAAATCCAAATTAAATTGTGATGAATCTGATATTGCTTTTCCAAATATGTTATACATAATCTATAAGAATTCGACATCATATAAAAAGGAGAAATGGTTTTTATGTGCTTAGTTGCTTGATTTGAAAAACAGGGAAGATTGTACTTAGCTAGGATGATGATCATCTATTTTTCACTTTTTCCGTTATAATCCTTCAATAAAATGTTAATAGATAACGATTAAAGTAATCATGCGACAAAGTAATTAAAAACTAGAGATAAAAGAGGCAGACTATATGAATTAACAGAATCCAGATGCCAGATTAAGAAAGACTTAAAAAAAGAGCAACAACCAAGGGTTGATCACAAAATAGGTGGAAGAATTAATTATAAAGAAAAGCAGTATAAAGTCTGACTATATCCATATACATTTACAGTATCCCCCGTAAATGAGTATCTAAACAAAAAGCGGCAAGCAAAGTACATAATAATACCAGTATTTTAGGAGGAAAAAGAAGATTTCAAAAAAGGTTACCCAAATACTTGCGAACAGACGATAAGAAGAAGTAGCCAGATTTACGGTAATATCATTGTAATAGCCATTTTATTTATGATTCTCTTGTAAGGTGGGTCGGGGCTGATTAAAATAAAAGACCGATAGTAAAGATAACAGTCTCACAAACATTCGTATATATTTGGTGCTACAAGCATGAAGGGAAAACAACTCCAGAAAGTATGAGATATTCAATGTGGATAGGTTCCTTGTTGAGGATCTAAAACTAATTCACTCCAAGTTTCCAAAACGATATTTTTTTTTTCAATAAGGCATTTTCCTAGTATAAATCAAAGGTACAACATTATTTTGATAACCATAAAGACACTTGTTACCAGTATTTTCCAACTGCATCACCAGTGTTCATAGTTCTGAAAGATGTTTGAAATATTGCCAACGGTGATCTGCTTGTCATAAAATTCCATGCATCATCGAAGATTAAAAGAACAAGGCATCGGAATAATGGGACAAAAAGATTCAAATTTAATATGATAAATCATCTGTAAAGGGCGTTTCGATATATATGCTATTGGTAGAAGAAGGAATTAAAAAATACCGCCCTACAATAAATAGACTTTAGGTATTTAATTTTATTATAATATTTTAAGAGAATGTGAGTTGGTAAAGTATTCTAAAAAATATTAAAAAAATAGAGAGCGTTTTTGTCTAGAATATTCTTAATGAGTACTGATAAACACATTGCTGCCTGTATTTGTGTTTAAACTGAAAGCTCCGTTATTGCCTGAATTTGTAATTGGTGAATTTGTACCGCTAGTTGAAATACTAGAGCTTTGTGTTTGACTTGAGCTTTGGCTTATTGATTGATCCGATCCCGATGAGAAACCAGAACCAAACAAGTCAGAGAATGAAAATGCAAATGCATTTGTAATTGTACCACCAAACGAACCTACTAGCATTGCAGATACAAATACTGCTACAACTACTGATAAGGTTTTGGAGTTAATTGTTATTGTTTTCATATTGGTATAAATGGTAAATAGCATTATATATAATAATTTAATCTCCTAATTCTACTTTTAAATTATATAATATTATTATATATTATATTTCCTTTGTATTATTCCTTCTTTGCAACGCATATAACAAATATAAGTTAACAAATTCTATAAACGATCTGCTTACAGTCAATCCATATTCAGAAAAGGTGAAGTATTGTAAGGCTTTTATGTTATAGATAAATTGGGTATAGAGCCAAAAGAAATTAACAAAGCCAAGGTTGGATTAAGAGCCATTTCATTATCCCGATACATCTCTTCTTTTACTTGGCTATGCCGAAATGTAATTTTATTTGCCATATAGTCAGCAAACAAAGAAGGCATCGCACCAGAAGATATTCTCAAATAAAAGTATCCTTTATTACTCATCGGCTCAGTAAAGTTGAGCAAAAGGCTATAGATTTCTGCCTTATCTCTAATTTATTATATATCAGAAAAGAATTAGAATAAAACAAAAGGATATAACATATATGCATTATATCTGAATTTCAATGGTCTCTCTTTAAGGAATATTGCAAAAGCATTACAAAGATTTATTCACAGAAGCCATACCGCAATAAGGGATTGGATTCAACAATACAAAACTGCAGAAAATATATACCAAAAGGATAAAGATTGTGGAATTCATAATTGACAATTAAACTGCCTTCAAGATAGGTTCGGAATTCATTTGATTTGATGGATTACTATCATCAAATCAATTAATAAACAAAGTCTTAGTATCATAATACTTAGAGTTTGGTATTGTTAATTTGAATGGCTTGTCTTTAGATGGTAATGATTCTGTGGATGTAAGACAGAGATAATAGACAAGATTCACTGAATCTATTTAGTAATTTCTCATACATACGTATATAAAATACTATTCTTAAAGATAGTTTGAAAGATTACAGATATACCTCCTTTCCCTTTTCTAATATTTTATTAAGGATAAATGGAGTATTTTGTATTTATTTTGTATTTATCGTGTCTTTTCTATATTGTAATGTCATCAAATTTTTCTAATGCAATTTCTGTAAATGATCTGAAAAAATATGTTTTTAGACAACATCCCGTATGGACGCAAAGAGAGAACGGATTGATGATAAATTAAAGACCATAAATCGATTTGAAGTAATTATGCAAGAGATCTATTATTAATATTATTATCGATTTGGAATTAGGAGAAAATTCTTTTGATTAAATTTATATTTAATACATTATAGAAAAATAGAAAGGAATAGATAATAGCAAATAAAAAAAATTACGAAACGCAACCTAATAATAACAATTCAAAACTATCCATACGTTCATTTTTCAAAGTTTTAGGACCTGGTATAATCACTGGGGCATCTGATGATGATCCATCAGGTATTGCAACATATTCACAAGCAGGGGCTCAATTAGGTTTTGGGATGTTATGGATGGCAATTTTATTATTTCCTCTTATGTATACCGTGCAAGAGATGAGTGGAAGAATAGGTCTTGTTACTGGTTCTGGTTTAGGAAAAATAATAAAAACCAAATATTCAAATAAAGTACTATTATTACTTGTAGGTCTTCTTCTTATATCAAATATAATAACTATAGGTGCCGATATAGGTGCAATGGCCGCTTCATTCCGTCTTTTAGTTCCACAAACACCAATACTTATTTCTATTCTGTGTTTTACTATTATTATTTTACTTACTCAAATCTTTATTCCTTATAAGAAATTTGCTAAAATCTTAAAATTTATTGCCATATCATTATTTGCATATGTTATTACTAGTATAATTGTAGGCGGAAATATACAAAATATTTTATTTTCAACCTTTGTTCCTCATGTAGAATTTACAAAGAATTATGCAGCAATATTTGCAGCAATATTTGGAACAACCATTTCACCATATCTTTTATTTTGGCAAACTTCAGAGGAAGCAGAAGAAGAAGTAGCATCCGGAAAAATTAAAGATATTGGAAAAGGATCTCCTCAAAAAATAGGAAAAAAAGAATTCAAAAGAATGAAAATAGATACTGCAATCGGTATGGCTTTTTCACAATTAATAATGTGGTCTATAATAACTACTTGTGCAAGTACATTAAATACTCATGGAATAACGGATATACAAACAACGGATCAAGCAGCAAAAGCTCTTGAACCTTTAGTGAGTTCCTTTCCTTATGCAGGCATTATATCAAAATCGATATTTGCATTGGGAATAATTGGTACAGGGCTACTTGCAATACCCGTATTGGCTGCGAGTTGTGGATATGCTATTGCGGATTCATTTGGTTGGAAGCAAGGGTTACACAAAAAATTCAGAGAAGCTAAATCATTTTATTTAGTCATATCTATGTCTACTATTTTAGGAATTTTTATTAATTTTATAGGTATTAATACTATTCAAGCTTTAATTTATAGTTCAATTATCAATGGTGCAATATCTTTACCGATGATTATTTTTTTAATTAAAATAGCAAATGATAAAAGTATTTTAAAAGATAAAATAAATAGTAAAAGATCAAATATTATAGGTGGGTTTACTATAGCCTTAAATGGTATTTCAATTATAGTCATGTTATTTACAATATGGCAATAATGGGGCTGTCGATAAAGTCGATCATATTATATTAATATTATTGGATTATCTTTCTACATAGAAGAAAACATTTTGAACAGTATTTTTAAAATTTTTAGCTTATTTGAATATTTTAAAAATATTATATATTATGTTAACAGTCATGTAACCACATGGATACTTTTTTACTGTAAACTAATTATGTTTGTTTTGCCTTTATGTTTTTTGTTATAATCACATACAAAAATGGGTTTATTTATATCTAATGCAAACTATCTTAGCGGTGATTTTATTTCAACAAGTAATGTTAATAATTTCAGATTCTTATTTATCTTAATCGTGTACTATATTAAATTAAGATTATAAGAATTCATCAAGATAATTTACCTATGGTAATTTAGTCACAAACAATAATTCGAATAATAGATTTAACTTTGACAAAAATCATTTTATAAAATCAAATATGCACATGCTTTAATTCACAACTTTTACTAAAAGATAAAAAAACTAACAACCCTAAATATAAACAATCAAGATACGTTTGTTTTAAAGGTAGCTATACATATAGTTTTCATAAATCGTTATTAAGAAACAAGTAGATCAACTAATAATAATAATAATAATAAAGAGAATGAATATGATGACAAATTCAAAGAAAGAGAAAAATGAGGTCATACTGCAGTTTCAAAAGGAACTCCAGCAGCGCCTGTATCTGAATTTCTAAAAGGTATAGACTTTCGGACAGACAAAGATGACCTTGTAAAACAAATACAACAAAACAAATGAAAGGTGGAGGATGAGAATAATATTGATACAAATATGGATATCGCTAATCAAATGGCAGGTAAACAATACATTAGTACGGCAGATGTAGAAAAATAGTATAGATTTTGATAATGATAAAATTTGTTTTAAATATAAACTCTAATTAGCCTTTTAATTCACTATAAAATATAAAAAATACGGTTTTTAATGTTAAAAATGATATAATCATAAAATTTAATAGAATATTAAAAGTTATAAATAATAATGCCAGAGCAACAGAAAGTAGATGATGTAGTAGAGTCTACATCAAGAATAGGTAACAAAACAACAATAAATGTAGAAGAGGAAACAGGCATATCCACATCTGCTGCAACATCTGAAAAAGATAGAAATACCAAATTGGAGAATTCGACATATAATATTTTAATGGCATTGGGGAAAGAAGCTGACTTTTTGTATTCCACTATTGATACATATATACAAGATGCCGAAAGAGATGAAAGAGAGTATCTAGTAGAACTATGGCTAGAAATGAAAAAAGATAAACAAAAGCATTTGAAAATGCTAAGACAGGCATTGGAAAAAGAAGCAGAAGAAAAAAAGATTAGCCAATAATAAAGGATATAATAATAAAACATATAAAAATATTTTTTATCTTATACTAAATTCCTAATATTATAATTATATTAATTCTGTTTAATAATACAAATAAATGGAAATATCAGGTTATATAGCATATTAAACATAATTATCTAATAAAAAATTCAAATGAGAATGTTGATAATAGAGAATATGTAGAAGGTGCCACAGGAACCAATTAAAATAGAAAAAGCGATCCTTTAAAAGAATTTGAAGAAAATGAAGCAATTACTTCAGTTAAAATAAATGCAGGAGAACCAACTGCCGTCAGCAGAGATCCTAATGATCAAAAAAATAACTGAACAAGGTCAAACAGGTACTGAAAGTCAACAAGCAAATGAAGAGAATCGAAAGCGTGGCATGACCAAAATGGCTCTGCTAACAGCTATGTAAACACAAAGGTATATTCTATTGTAAAATATTTGTGATCACTTTGCCATGATTTTTATTAGATATATTCGTCCACTTGCCGATTAATCGTTATAGTTAAGAGTAACAAGATAAAGATGTTACGATATCTAAACAAACACAATAATTATTTTACATGAAAACATAGCATATGTTTACAGAACTGTTAACTTAGGATATTCTTTCTCAATGATATTGATCGATGATAGATAAAACTACTGTCTTAGATTTTTTAATTTACATTTCTTTCTTTTGCATGTAAAATAGTCATCAAACCCTTTCTATTCTATCCTTTATGTATTGGATTGAATTGTCATTTCGATAATGCTTTTCTCATAAAAGAAATGGATATGATGTTTTATTTTCAAAAACTGGCAAGCTTGAGGTGGATAATACCGTATGTCAATATCTGTTGAAATAGGATGCTTACCACATTTATCTATCAAAGATTCAATAAAACGCTCAGCTATTAGCATTGTTCTTTCAAATGATATGTCCATATGAAGGATTTGTCTATGTTTTGATTCAATAGGTACCCATATCCATATAAATTCGGAGCCAACTTTGATTTGAGTTTCATCTATTATAAATTCAAAAACCTTGGTTTTTGTCAAAGATATTTTGTATCCATTTTCAGATTGATACAAGGCTCCTTTTTACAAACCTTTGTAATGCTTTAGCAGTATTTCTATATAAGAGAGTGGAATCTAGAAAGTAAAGATACAAAGAGAGTAATATCTTTTGGCTTAGTCCTTTGCCTTCGATATTCCAATATTTATTATATATCTTTATAGCTATAGATTTTTCTTAAGTTAACAATTGTTTAAAGAAGGTTGTATGTGCATCTGTAAACTAATACTGCTTGTTTTCAGCAATGGAATTAGTGTCATATTTTTTTTATCATATCTTGAAAATTATAAAATTAACAAATCTAAACAAGCATATTCTCTTTACATTAAAGATTATAAGAGATATCACGTTTCTCATCTTAGTTAAAACTAGATATTCATCTAAATATTATATAACATTTAAGATAAGACATTCATCTAACACAAATATATTCTTCTCTTTCTTAATTAGTATAACTAAATATTTAGATAAAGATACCCGAAGATTTTTGCTTAAATTCACAGATCCAAAAAAGAAAGAGTAACCAGTTTTGTTTTAGTTAATTTTATATATGTTATGTACATTTACAATCAGTTTTGCTCAATACATCTTTAACATCTTTAAGAATATTGTTTAGATTGTCAGATTTTTGAGCATGTAGATATATCATCAAAGGATTTTCCAATAACTCGTGATTATGTATTGCAGTAACCATCCATCCATTATTTAATAGTGTTTTTTGTACATTGTTAACTTCAGTTTGTTTTAATTGAAATTCTGCAAGCATCAACACTTTATTAGTTGAAGAAGCAGAAGATGGCTGATATTTGTATTCCATACTAGTTAATTCATTTATCTTTTCATTAGAGACCCCTTGTTTTGTAGACAACATTATAATAGGTGAATCACGCGATAATCCTATTTCGCATACATTTCCAGACGCATGACCATCTGCATTTTTACTGATTTTTTTTGCAGCATCATTGCATTTGTTATTATCACTACTATTTGTTGCAAAAGCCATCTTGCTATTTGTATTAATTAGTAAAGGAGATCCCAAGAGAAGAAAGAACAATAAAATGGAAATGCCCCATATGGTAATTTTAATTTGTTTCACATTTTTTATTTGTACGATTGAATATAAAAGTAATATTAAATTTAAGACTCTGTAACATAATTAATTAAATTAAATAAAAATTTAATAAAATATTGCAAATTTTAAGCATTTTTTTGTTTAAGTTTAAGTAAAATTATCATTATAGATATATATAACAATACTGAGGCAAGATTTGTTAAAATTCAAAGATTAAATATTATTGATGACTATTTTTTCATGTTTTATTTTGATCTTTTTTAAAACTAAAAAGAAAATACCTAATGATAGTAACACTGAAGATCCCATTATCAATAAAAATTTACAGGAGATAATAAACACAATTGAAGAATTTAGTGATGAACAAAGAAAAATTGTTGAAAAATTTAAACTTGAAATGGAAAACTTTACAAGAGAAAGAACTCTTGAAAGTTGTTTGCAATCTTTGAATTTATCAATGCAATTAGCTAATACCCGAGAAAAACTATTACTTGCATATAAAGAATATTGTACTCTGTTAGAAAATGAGTTAAGGAAAAAATTAATGGAAGAAAAAAGAAAAAAGATATGATACGATACGAATGTAAAGTTAAATCATATTTAGCAGGTTTGATTTGGAAATTAAAAACATTGCATTTATTAATTCATATCCAAAAAAAAGCAGATGCAGCAGTAGTAGTAATAGAATCAATTGAAAGAAATTTTGTTTTTTATAGTACCCAATTTTTCTATAGTAATTTCTACTATATCATCATGTTTAAGATATTTAGGCTCTTTCATAGACATAGCTACACCTGCAGGAGTACCGGTAGATATTATATCACCAGGCTCAATAGTCATCAAATTACTTAAGGAAGAGATTATTTTTCGTATGGGTATAACCATGTTATTACTAGATGAATTTTGTCTAACTTCCCCATTTACAATCGTCATTATTTTTAAACACTGTGGATCCAAGACTTCATCTTTAGTAGTTATCCATGGACCACATGGAGCAAATGTATCTATACTTTTACCTCTAGTAAATTGCTTGTCCCGAAATTGTATATCTCTTGCGGAAACATCATGAAATACCATATATCCAAAAACAGCTTCTAAAGATTCTTCTTCAGATACTTTTTTTATTTTCTTTCCCATGATAACTGCAATTTCAGCTTCATAATCAAGTCTTTTCACATATGAAGGTGAAATAATAGTTCCATGTGGAGAATTCAAAGCAGTACTTGGTTTGAGGAAAATAACAGGCTCTTCAGATGGAGTTAGACCTGCATCCCTTGCATGATCGTAATAATTAAAAGCAAGACATATTATTTTGGGAGGATTTGGTAGCGGAGATAAAAGTTCAACATTGTCTATAGAGACATCATATTCCAAATCAGTTTTACTACGAATTATTTCTGCTATCCAACCACCGAATAAAAATTCTTTGATGCCAGGTGGAATAGGAATGCCTGTTTTTTCTTGAATTTGCTCTTTAGTAATAAGTTTTTTTCCATCTTCGGAAACAATACCATATGTTTCCATGGAACTATTCAATCTCATTCTAGCTATTTTCATTATTTTTCACCTATGAGTAAAAATTGCTGTTGATGTATCATCAATTCTACAAAAACCATATCTAACAAACTGGATAATAGTTCCAACTTTAAGTTTAGAAACAAATGACTCTGCTAAACCTTTATCAATAATTAAATTATCTTCATTGTAATAATCACCTTTGTATAACGGCATAGGTTTTAATATTTTAAACTCCATAGAATCTCTTTTTGATACCCATTGGATTTTTTGGACATTATGAGATAGTTCATTTCCAACATTCTTAGCAATTATATACTTTCTACCTTTTTCTTTTTCTTTTTCTTTTTCTTTTCCACTTTTATCAGAAACATCATCACTATCAAAATCCATAATTTCTATATTACACAGATCCATTAATCTTACAGAATCTCCAATTTTTAGTTTAATTGCATCATCGTTAGATATATAAATTATTTTTTCAACTCCTATCTTCCTTTTCCCCATTTCCAAATTAGGATGATTCTTAATTTCTACAAAGTCAAAATCTAATTTATCTAGATGTATTTCGACAGGGTCTTTTACAAAAAACAATCGCAATGATGTTGAATCTAATATTTTTCTATTAAAAGATTCAAGTATTTCCATTGAAGGTTTTGTTTCAGATAATGTAATACTTAAAGAAAGGACAAATCTTCGAATCGCCTCCGGTAAAATACCTCTCCTTTTTAATCCCAACAAAGTAGGAAGCCTCGGATCATCCCACCTCTGTATTACACCATTTTCTATCAAAGGAGTTATTTTTCTTTTAGAAACGGGAATACCCTCAAATTCCAATCTAGAAAATTCAATTAATTTTGGTTCGTTCAAACCCAAATCTGAAATAATCGCAAAATAAAGTTCATTTCGTAATTCGTATTCTTTTGTTCTAAAAGCATGTGTAACGCCATCTAAACTATCCTCAATTGGCGCGGCAAAATCATAAGTAGGCCATAGAGAATATCTATCTGCTACTCTTGGATGAATATCTCGTATAATTCTAAAAAGTGTAGGATCTCTCATGGCAGTATTCAAACTTGTCATATCACCCCTATAACGTACAATACAATCATTTTGTTGATATTTTCCTATAATCATATCTTCAAATTTATTTAAATTAATATCAATATCGTTTATCCTGCAATTACAAGATATTCCATTTGATCGATTAATTTTAATTAGTTCAGAATTACATTCACAAATATAAGCACAATTTTTTTGAATAAGTTTTCTACCATAATCATATAAAACTTCAATATCATCTGATGTATTTTTAACAATATCAGGTTTGATTTTTAACCATTCAAGTCCTTCTGAAATAGCTTTATAATATTCAAGTTTTTCTTTTGCAGGATTTGTATCGTCAAAACGTAAAACAAGTTTACCGGCATATTTTTTTGCATACTCTTGATCAATAATTGCAGCCTTAGCATGTCCAATATGAGGATAGCCATTTGGTTCTGGAGGAAATCTAGTAATTACACCACCATACTTTGCTTCAATTAACGGAGGAAGTTCAAACGATTGATGAGTATGAGATTTTTTTTCATATCCTTGATTTTTATTACTTTCTTTAAAACCTATTTGATTTTTATCATTGATATGAATGGATTCATTTAGATAATGATTAGCACTATTGAGAATTACGTCGTACTGATTTTTCTTCTCATCAATGGATAATAAAGATAATTTGGAAATAATTTCTTTAATTTCAGGAATGAGATCTTTAATATTATTTTTGGTTTTTTTTGAATAAGAAAAAGTTTTTGACAGTACAACATCAAATTTAATATTATTATTGAAATCTAATGCATTTTTCAAGGAAATTAATTTAATAGTATTTAGGAGTTTTTCATCATTTATCAAAGTTTATTATAATCTCCTTTCAACGATATATCTAGCTGAATTTTCCAAAGACAAAAGTGGTTCAGAAATATCATATTTATGTAATATTTTAAATGCATCCTCTATGAAATTTTGGGCAATAGAGCGAACATCCCCATCTACATTTATTAAAGCAATTCTATTTACAATTTCTTTAACCGAGTCATCACTTGCATTCTTATTTCCAAAAACTTTATTTAATTTGATTTTATCTGTAGAATCCAAATTTTGTAATGCTAAAAGAATAGGGAAAGTTTTTTTGCCCTCTCGAATATCATTACCAACTGCTTTTCCTGTTATTTTAGAATCACCATAAATGCCTATCAAATCATCAATTAATTGAAAGGCTATTCCAATTTTTTTTCCATAATTTGACAGATTATCGACATCGAATGGGGTATAATTTGAAGAAGATAGCGTTCCTAGTTCGCATGAGACCTTGAATAAAGCAGCTGTTTTTTTTTCTATCATATAAAGATAGTCATCTATTGAAGAAAAATCAACATCTGCTGACATTTTTATATCCAATGCCTGGCCTTCACATATTTCTATACAAGCAGAAGATAAAAGATGCATCATTTCAACTAATGTTTCACTTGATAATCCGGATTTTTTACCAAAGGTAGTAATTATTTGAAAAGCTTTGGAAAAAAGGATATCTCCAGCTAAAATAGCAACAGGGACACCAAATTGTTTATGGACTGCAGCAACATTATGTCTCAAATTATCATTATCCATAATGTCATCATGGACTAAAGTAAAATTATGAACTAATTCGACAGAAGAAGCAAAGGGTATTGTAGTTTCTATTTTTCCTCCAAATAGCTGACAAGATTTTACTGACATAAATGGACGTATTCTTTTCCCTCCACTTTTGATATAATGCAAAGATGCATCATACAAGTGTTTTGGATTACCAGAAACATTAGAAAGAATAAACTGATTTATATTTGAAGCAATAAAATTAATCTCAGTTTTTATTTCTTCTGCACTCATAATTACCTAATACACTTGCTAATTTATCTATCAATATATATCTTGTATTCTTAAGTGATTCTATATCTTTTGTACCCAATAGGAACATGGTTGATCTAATTTCAGACAAAATCAATCGAGTAAATTTTTCCAGCTCTTCTTCTGATTGGGCAGCTCTCTTTAGAAAAGGAAATGCCATAGCACATAAATTAGATCCCAAGATCATACATTTTGCAATTTCCAGTCCATTTCTCAAACCCCCGGATGCAATAATAGGTATTTTTACAGAACGTGAGACTAATAAAATACTTAACGCGGTAGGAATTCCCCAATCCCAAAAAAGTTCACCTAATTGAGATTTAATATATTCATTGTGCTGGTCGGCTCTTATTTTTTCTATACCAGCCCAGCTTGTCCCTCCTGAACCAGCAACATTTATTGATCTAACACCTGATTTTTCTAGTCGTAATGCAACATCAGCAGAAATGCCAGACCCTACTTCTTTTACAATGATAGGGATATCGATATCATGTACTAGATTGGAAATTCTTTGTAAAATTCCCTTAAAACGTGGCTCTCCTTCAGGCTGAATTAGTTCTTGAAGTGGATTAAGATGAATAGCTAGTGCATCAGCATCTATCATCTTTATGATTTTTATAATATCGGCAGTTGACAAACCATCTGATAGCTGTGCACCTCCAATATTTGCTATTAAAAATGCATTGGGTGCAACTTTTCTTGCAATAGAATAGCTTTCAATGAGCTTTTCACTTTTTAATCCAGCTCTTTGACTTCCCAACCCCATACCAAATCCATATTTTTCTGCTATTTTCCCCAATCTTTTATTTATTAAAAAAGCTTCATCAGTTCCCCCAGTCATTGAATCGATGATCAAAGGAGCAGAAAATGATTTGTCTAAAAATCGGGTAGAAAGATCTATTTCATCATAATCTAATTCAGGTAATGCATTATGAAAAAGTTTAACATATTCTAAATAAGTAGAATTTTTTTTGCCTTGTACATTTTCAGTTAATGGAATTTCTATTCCTTCTCTTTTTCGTCTTTTAATTTGTTCTACAAAATCTTCACTATCATTATTAATTTTTTTTTTTTGAACAGGATGATTATTTTCTTTATCAGCCAAAGGCATTCAAATACTTTCCTCATTCATTTTTATAGATGTACCAATAAATTCACTACCATTAATTATATCAATCATTCTTTCAGGATAGAATCCATTTATTAAATAAACAGGGATTCCTTCATTTGCTATATTTATAGATTCCGATATTTTTCTTTTCATTCCCCCCGTAACATCACATACCATACTGGAAAACTCAATTTTGGTATCTGCATCTTTGGTTAAAAGTTCTCTAGTTTTACTTATTAGAATATTTGGTACCAGATTTCCGTTAGTAATATTATCATAAATGCCATCAACATTTGTTGTAAAAATTGAAAATCTTGGTTTTAAATTTACTGATAAAATATTCATCAGGGTATCACCTGATAATATAGAGAAATTTCCCCCTGAAGTATGAATAACATCGCCATATGTTATTGGGATTAAATCATTATTCTCAATCATGTCCATCATATCCATAATTTGTTCCCTACGGTGTAAATTATTAAAGACAAAAGATGATGCATGTATACTAAACGGTTTTAAATTAATAGCAATAAATTTTTCAACAATTATAGAATTTAATTTTATCATGGATTCACGGACCCTTGATATACCTTCATCAGAATATGCAGAAGGTAATGTATGCATATCATATTTTATTGACCAGTAATGACCAAAAGATCCTCCACCATGAACAATTATAATTTTATTATGCGTTTTTAGTTCTTTGATAATATTTGCCATTTTTTCAATAGCTAAATAGTTGGGTGAGAGAGGTTTGTCTTTATATGTAATTACCGATCCACCGAGTTTGATAATTACAAGATTATCATTCTTTAAATTCTCCAACCTGTTCTATGATATTGATTCATTTTATTAATTATGTGATCATTTTAAAACAGGCAGTTTAACAGTGTTAATTTTTTTCATTATTAATTTCATAAATTGAAGTTGTACTTTCAAATTTAAAGCCATCGTCATTAGGAGTAGTGAAAAAATATTTCAAATCGAGTTCATCCAATTTTTTCAATAATCGATTAACAAGATTTTGTTCACATTCATCAATTAAAGATAATACACAGCCTCCTCCGCCTGATCCAGTGATTTTAGTACCAAAAGTTCCACCCATCTTACAAATATTTACAATTTTATCTATAACAGGGTTAGATAGATTAAGATTTTCTAATAGAGAATGATTTTCGTTCATCAAAATACCTAAACTTTCCAATTTTTTATTTTCCAAAGATCCAATCGAAAAATTAAAAATCCTTTCATATTCTTTACATAGCTTTTTAAAAAGTTCGACATCTCTCTCTTTAATTTTTTTTACTCGATTAACTAGTTCAAAGGTATCGTGAGAAATTCCAGTATCAATGATTAAAAATGGAAAATCATGTATATCGTATTCCAGTTTTTTTAAACCAAATAATTTACTATATATTCCAAGACCTCCAAAAGTACAAATATTACAATCGATACCCGAAGTATTTTGGTATATTAATTTTTCAATCTCTATAGATTTTTCACAAATGGCCTTTTTATCAAGATTTATGTTTAAACCACGATAAAAAGCCCCAATTAAAGAAACACAAAATGCAGATGAAGATCCTAATCCTCCGCCTATTGGAATTTCAGAATCTATGGAAATAGTAATATCCTTATTGTTGCTATGACGAATATTATTATCTATTAAATAATCCATGATTTTATTTAGATTTTTAACAATACTATAATCTGATGGAGAACGGTTAGACATGATTATCTTTGAATCAAATATTTCTGCACTAAAACCTAAATTAGAAAATATTTTTATTTTATTTTTATAATTATTTGTTCTCTTTTCAGGATCTTCAAACTTTATAGTTATTCTGAGCTTTTTATCAATAGCAAAAATAATTGAAGAATAGCCATAAACAACAAAGTGTTCTCCAAAAAGTATAGCTTTACCGGGAGAAGTTGCAGATACATCAGATAAAATAACCATGGTCAGTAAAAAATTACAGCATCAACAAAGAAGAATAACCTACAACAGATGATCTATTTCCATCTATATCACCACTAGTTGAATATTTTAACAGCACTATCTCCAAGTTTTTCACCAATCTTGAGAATTGTAATGCCGTGGCAATACAACCAAATCCACATATATTCAAAAAAGTATCTTCCATATTTTTATATAATGAATCAATATTCAAAGAAAATACTTCGGATAATAATTTATTATCTTTTTTATAACAGTCATCATAACACAAATAATGTGACAGATTTGAAGTTACTATTAAAATAACGCTTTCCCCTTTGGGTATAGATGAATATAATATTTCTGCTAATTTGATAGAGGTAAATTTATCTTGTCTTCTTTGCAATACAGGCAAGAATTTGAAATCTTTTCCCCTGACATACTGTAAAAAAGGTAACTGAGTCTCAATAGCATGATCTATAGTTAAAGAAAATGGATCTACATCAATGAAATTATCAAAATTATTATTTAACAGTCCTGAACCAAGAGCATCATCAATTTTGGCGCTACCAAGTGGAGTAATCCAACAACCTTTATTCATAATGGATATTCCAGGGCTTGTTCCATTATGGTCTGGAGATAATATAATAAAATTATTACAACTAATCAAGCCAATCAAATAATAAACAAATGAAGATATATATCCAGAGTAAAAATATGAACCATGAGGAACAATGAATGTCAATATTTTTTTGTATTTAATACGCTCGGCAAGAGAATCCAATCGCTCCTTATCTTTGCAAGATAACTCGATCTGGTGAAAAAATTTTTTTATTGTTGTTATGATTTCTTGATTATATTTAGGATAAAAAATCCCATTGAAATGATACTCTCTTGTTAGAATACCATCATTCAAATAACTTCTTCCACTAACTTGGCTTCAAAGTCATCTATAGCAAGTGGCATTTCAGAGTCTGATTTGATTTTACCTTGTTTCTTCAAAACTTCTTTTGTTAAAAGCCAATATACTGTAGCTAATGCTTTTCTTCCTCTATTATTAGTTGGAATAACTACATCAACTTTGGATGTAATATTATCACTATTAGATAATGCAATAACCGGAACACCCGCCCTTGTCGCTTCTAATACTGCTTGTTCATCAGCCTGTGGATCTGTAACTATTACAATTTCCGGTTCCAAATATTTTGGTAGAGAAGGATTAGTAAAAGTTCCGGGCATAAATCGTCCAAATATTCCTCTTGCACCCGTTAATTCACAAAACTTCTCGATTGGAGTTTTTCCATATTCTCTTGAGGATGTTACAGCAACATTAGCAATGTTAGTTCTACCAATAAATTTAGCAGCGACATCTATTCTAGCCAAAGTTTTACTAATATCAAGAATATACAAACCCTCGGGGTTAGCTCGGGTTATAAAAGGTGTCATAAATTTTGTTTTAATAGGAGTTCCAACCCTAATTCCGGTAGATAGTATCATTTTTTCTAAATTATTAGGATCTTCTAAAGATTCAGTACTTTCATCATCATTGAATTGAGATGAATTTGTCGAGGTTGAATCAATCGATTCTGAAGAAAAATCTCTAGAATCAGATGAAATAGAGCTTACAGACTCTGTTTCATTTTCTGTTTGAATATTTATCGAATCATCATAATTAACTGAAGAATCATCTTTGGATTCTTCTTTATCTGTATAATCAGTTGACGAGGTTGAGTCTGAAATTCTTTCAATCATTTTTATATATTGCTCCATTTAGCCATTCCTTCTATTAAACCATACTCTGCAATCCTTATGAATTCATTTAATTTAGAAATTCGCTCTCCGCCCACTACGCCTGATTTTAACATAATTGAATTGGTAGCTATAGCGATATGAGAAATATGATTATCTACCGATTCCCCTGACCGATGAGACGTTACTATTTTTACATTATTATCGTTGCATTCTTTTGCAAACATTAAGGAATCAAAAAGCGATCCGGCTTGATTTACCTTTAAAATAGCTCCGGAACAAGAATGTTTTTGTATTGCATTAGCTACTCGTTCTTTGTTAGTTACAAGCAAGTCATCACCAGTGACTAGGCATCGAGGATTTTTTGCAGTTAATATAGACATTCCATCAAAATCTTCTTCATTTAGCGGATCCTCAGCATATATCAAATCATATTGATTGATTAAATTATTTGCATATTCGGATTGTTCTTGTGGATCCAAAGATTTTCCATGTCTTTTATATTCATATACTTTATTATTTGGATTCCATAAAGATGAGCTTGCAAAATCTATTCCTAAACGTACATCCTTTTTAAGATCATAGCCACAATTTTTTATAGTTTGTTCCAATGTTTCTATGGCTTTATCATTATTAATATTTGGAGCCCAAGCGCCTTCATCACCTTTTCCACCCGTGAATTTTGAGTCGAGTTTTTCAAGATCTTTTCTCAATTCTTTATGAATTTTAGAATTCATGTCTAATGCTTCAAAAATGGATTTGGCACCTATAGGACAAACTAAATATTCTTGAAGATCAGGAGTACCGGAACCGGCGTGTGCTCCCCCACCTAACATATTCCCTAGTGGAAATGGAAATTTTATTGCGGTTATTTCTGGATTTAATACTTTATAAAAGGGTAGGTTAAGAGATTTTGAAGCAGAATCAATACAAGATATAGTAAGAGCATATGCTACGGAACCACCAATATTAGAATAGTTAGTAGAACCATCTATACTTTTTAAAGTTTCATCAATAGTTTTTAAATCATCAGAATCTAATCCGATAAATTTATTTTTAAAATTTCTAAAAATTTCAATAGTTTTTTGAGGATCATTATTAACAAAACTTTGAGCTTCATATATACCAACACTGGCACCGGATGGAGCACAAGATCTTCCAAGGAATTGATTATCAGAAATTACATCAATCTCAACAGATTTATCACCTCGGCTGTTAAACACTAATCTTTCATTTATCGATGTTATCTTGGGCAAATTTTATCCGTCCATTTCAGATTGTATCTCAGCTCTGCGTTTTCTTAAAGATTCATAATATGGAATAACCTGGTATATCGTTTCCACACTTGAAATAAACATTCTTCTACAACAATATCGATTTATTTTTAAAGAATCCATAACAAGATTGGGCTCCTCCCCTTGTTTAATACGAGATAAATAATCATTATAAATATGAGCAATCAATTTACCACAAGTAAAACAACGTACAGGAACGAGCATAATTATAAAAAAATATTGGCCTACATAAAAATCATTCAGATGACAATATGAAAAAGCATTGGTAATATTCAAATTAAACCTAAAATATAAGAAAACTGAAGCGGGAGTCGCCCAGCTTGGCCAAAGGCGTAAGGTTGAGGGCCTTATCCCTAAGGGGTTCGTGGGTTCAAATCCCATCTCCCGCATTCAAATAACAATTTCAGGAAAGTATAAAGTTATCTTTAACAGAACGCTATACCAGAGATGAATCTAATACCCGCATATCCCGCGCCAGATTTCAAAGAGATTGAAAAATGGAGCGACGGTTTAAATTATTCCATTAAAGATTTTAAAGGAAAAACTATTTTACTAGATTTTTGGACCTATACCTGTATTTATTGTCTGAGAACAATCCCCATAATGAATAAAATCAAAGAAAAATACAAAGACAATGGACTTGTAGTAATACCGATACATTCCTCAGAATATGAATTTGCAAAAAACATCACAAACATAGGTAAAGCAATATCGGCTTTAAATTTAGATAAATACTTGATAGGATTTGATATAAAAAATCAGACTTGGGAGGCCTATGGAAATTCTTATTGGCCAAAACATATATTCATAGACAAAGAAGGTTTTGTGAGATACGAGCAACCAGGATATGGAATGTTAAAAGATTTCCAAGAGGCCATCTCAGACTTATTAGATATACCATACGGTAGTAATGAAGCAGCAAAAGATGAAATAGAAGATAAGAAAGAAGAGTTCAATGAAATAACAAAAATTTATGGAATGCATTTTAGCGAAATGGCACCTGAAATTTGTCTAGGATATTCAAGACTAAGAAGGTTTGGCAATAATCAAAAATTAAAGATAAATGATTACAATATTTTAACCGAGCCAAAGACCATTTTAGATAACACAGTCTATCTAAGGGGAAAATGGAGATGGGATAAAGAAGGGATAAAAATATCACTGGATTATAAAGAAAAAGAACCTGCCATAATTTTTAGATACAACAAGGCGTCAAACGTCAATATCATAATAGGATCGGATGATAATAAAGCAGCAATAGCAGAAATTAAATTAGATAACGAATATCTCGATTTAGAACAACAGGGAAATCATGTTAAAAGAAAAAACGGCGTTAGTTATATCGATGTATCATGGCCATTTATTTACAATGTTGTAAAAACTAAAAATCCAGAAATACATAAAATAGAGATAATTCCAAAATCAAACAATTTTTGTTTCTATACGTTTGTATTTGGATAAAAAACATTCGTTTTCCAAGTTTAACAATATTCAATTGAAAAAAAAAGGAGAATTTTTATTTTTATTCTTTTATCTATAATATGATATCATGTCTAAATCTAATGAAATTATGGATGAGGAGGAGCATATAATTGTCAAAGAAGGAGATAAACCCTTTAGTTTTAGTTTTTTTAATCCAGAAGAAAAAAAATATGAGCTGGATGAAATTTTAGGAAAAGAAAATATAGTAATTTACTTTTATCCTAAAGATTTTACTCCCGGCTGTACACTGCAAGCAGAAGAATTTACGGAAAATTATAAAAAGTTTAAAGAAAACGAAATAGAAATTATTGGCATAAGTCCCGATTCTCAAGAATCGCATTTGAAATTTAGAGAAAAAATGAACATTCCATACATGTTAGTATCGGATAAAAATAATATAATATCAAAAAAATATGGTGTATATGGATTAAAAAAATTCATGGGAAAAGAATACTATGGTGTAAACAGGACAACATTTCTGATTGATAAAAAAGGTAAAATAATAAAAATATTTCAAAAGGTTAAACCTGCAGGTCATAGCAAGGAAGTTTTAGACTTTTTCAAATCTATAGATCAATAAATAAAAGCAAACTTGTAATTCAAGTATTTATACCATATATTGAATAAAGTATTTTATCTATTTTATCTTCACTCATTTCAAAATAGTTAAAGTAATCTTTCTTTAACTTATCATTTTGATTTAGAATTTGGTTAGAATTTAAACCAGGGGCACCAGCATTTTTCATCGATTCACGATAATCCAAAATAATTTGAGATGTTTCCATCAACAACGAATTAGCTTCTTTGATCCATTCATCAATGGTGTAAGGACCTTTATCCACAATGATTTTTGAAAAACTGTAAAAGAATAAAAAAATAAGTATACGAATCTTTTGAAATTTAATTTTAAAGAAATTGTTATCATTTAATTTTGGAATATAATTACAAATAATATATTGATATTCATCAAAATTTTTAACTATAGTTATAGCTAGCCCTGATGAAGGAATTTTGTTTCTCAAGGTTTTTACATCTTTAAAGTTAATTATTTTTTTATTGTCAAAACCTCTTAATAAAAAAATTCTTGAAGAAATTCCATCATTTTCTAAAAGCTTTGAACAAGATTTAGATGATAAAACCACATTTGAAAATATATCATCAATTAAACTATTCATCTCAAACCAGATATTTTACAAAAAGATTATAAACCTTTTTTAGTTCGAACAAATTAAAAAAGCATTATATTTCATTGAATTTTTAGTATAATTATTTGGAATCAGATATAAAGTCTATTTGTGATTGCCAATGTCATCAAAAATATGGAGATAAATCCATATGTCAAAAATGTATTGAAAGGCACAAAGCTTCGCCATACTACAATATTATGAAAAAATATAAATGAACAGTGGTCAAATAAGAGGCACATAGTCATTACTTGATGGCATCAGTTTATTTTAATTTATATTGATATCGTTTGAAATAATAATGGTTTATTGTCATATATGACGAATTTCAAAAGTTCTTTTATTATAAATAAATTTGTTTTTTATTTTAACTATTCTTTTTTAAAAAAAAGAAAATATTATAAATAAGATCAATCAAGTTGTATAAAAAACATCTCGATCTTTAACATTTTAATAAAAAAATAAAGCAATCACAAATTTTTAAGTAAATATAAACAGAACAAAACAAAATATTTAACTATCCTAACTTAAAACACTGATTGTCATGGTAGTTGATAATAAGGCAACAATTTCATATATTAGTGTTTTAAAAGAGGATCTTGCAATTTTCCGTATAAAACCAAATGAAGGCCAGGTTCCTGATTTTAAACCAGGGCAATTTGTAACACTAGGCGTAAATGTTCCAAGTGAAAAAAAAATTATTAGAAGAGCATATTCTATTGCATCACCGCCTCAACAAAAAAAGCATTTTGAATTAATATTAAGATGGGTCAAAAAACCAGTTCCCGGAAGACTTACCACACAGGTATTTGACAAAAGAGAAGGAGATGAGGTACTTTGGGTTAAACCCACTGGAATTTTTACAATAAATGAAAAAATGGCTACAGGTTCTCCCGATAATAGAAGAATGGTATTAATAGGTGGAGGTACAGGTCTAGCCCCATTTATATCATATACTTTGCATCTAAAAGCAATTGGAAGTAAAAGAGAAATCGTAGTTTTACATGGAGCTAGTTATGTCGATGAATTAAGCTATAGAGATCTATTAACAAATCTAGAAAACGAAAGCCTTGATAAGGGAAAAGATAACTGGAATTTCCGTTATAGAGCAAGCATAAGTAGACCTCAAGAATGGTTTAACAGATCATGGAGTGGCCATAAAGGAAGAGTAGAATCATTTCTAAGACCAAAGGCAGGTAAAGACAAATCACCTTTAGAGGAATTAGTTGGAGAATCCATAACTCCCGAGAATACATCGTTTTATGTATGCGGATGGCAAGGGACGGTGGATGGAGTATTAGATTCACTTGTACCCAAAGGATTTGTTACAGAGAGAAAAAAAAGGAAAGATGGAACTTTTGATGTAAAGTTTGAATCTTATGGATAACAATATCCCATCTATTTTATTATAAAGTTTATTTATCCTAATTATAGTTTATAAGTTAAATGAAATTTGAGTATGAAGAATTTGAAACTATAGAAGACGTTTTGATTTATTTGGTTTCTGTTGCACCATATATGAAACAAGTGCTCCCTATAAGTTCATATAAAGAGCATATTTTCTCCATGGTACCTATTACACCTATTTCTGGAGAGGTTCTATTGATGATCTATACAAAAGGCAAGCTTGATCGTGGAATGTATGAATTTGATCTGTCTACAAAAAAACACAAATTAGTAACAGCAGTAGAAAGAGCAGATAAAAATTATTTCATAGCAATAAATCCAGTTAGAGATACACTCGCTGATGCAGCTTTAGAGGAATTAGCTAAACAAAAACAATAAAGGTATTTTTTTAATTAACTATGTTTTTAATTAAATAACTATACCATTTATTTTTTTATTTGTTTTATAGGCCTATTAAAAAAAAAATTAAAAAAGTTTTGGCAATCTGAAAAAAATTAAAGTTTTGGCGGCATTGGTGCGGTAACAGAGCGGGGCTTTACAAATTTTGCAACAATATCTTCAGCAGGTTTACCATCAAAAAGACCTTTAGATAATCCTCGTAAATATTTCATAATAGCCCAAGTGCCTGCTTTTATCAACATAGCCATAAATACTTTCATTGCCGGGCCATATGATTTATTTCTAATAATTATTGGAATAATTTGATCGATCACTCTAAGATTATGTTGCCAACATGTCCAAAAAAGTGCAAATTGCGATTCATTCAGATTTCCAAAATGCATTGAATTTTTTTCAGAGAAATCCTGATATAACAACGGAGCCACTAAACCCCTCATATTCATTTGTCTAAAATCTTGTATCAAATCAATAGTATATTGTGTTTCATCAGGAGTTTCATCAGGCCAACCAATAATCAATGTCAATGCAGGAAACCAATGATTGCTATTTAATATTTTACAACCCTCCCTTACAACCGAGCCCCACTCTTCCGGTTGAAAGGGTTTAGTTTTTACACCTAGGTGTTTTTTTACCATTCTTGGGGCAACAGTTTCCACACCCAAATTCGTTGCAAGCCATCTACCATTATTTTCCATATCATTAACAAGGGAAATTTTTTTGATTAAATCAGGTGAAGATGCAACTGCAGATAATGTCATATGAGTTGTCCCTATAAAATTTGCACCAATTGATTTTAATCCTTTCCAAACATCCAATATTGCATCTTGATTTGGAATAAAATCTTTATTGTCACAGCCATATAGTAACATTTCATCTGACTGAAGCCATATGGAATCAAATCCGTATTTAAGATTTATTTTAGCTTCATCTTGAAGTCGGCTCAGAGGAATATCTTTTTTAGAACGTTTGTTTACATCACAAAAATCACATCCTCTACCACAACCTCGCATAGCTTCAATCAAAGAATTTATTGTTGGTCCCCTGACCATAGGAATATTTTCAATATTTCTAACAAAAGTATGCAATAGTTCTGGTGCATCACCTGCTTCCAAATCATGGAAAAGATCAAGCGCTAATTCATCAGCTTCCCCAATAACAACTGTATCTATTCCATGAATTTTCATTCTTTCAGGTTTTGCTAGTTCCCATGAACCATTACCTCCAACTACAACCTTAAAATTATATTTTTTCTTTAGCTGTATAATAGAAGCACACATTTTTTTAAATTTCATTGCCACATAAGATAACTTTTCAGGTGACATCGTAGTAGTTACAGGAGCCATACCCAATGGGTCCATTACATTAATACCCACTACTTTTGTTTCAGGCCCTATACATTTATCCAGCATTTCAGGATGAGCTAAAAAAATATCATTTGGAGAATATTCTTGAAGCAGAGCGCTTTCAATTCTTCGTAGTCCACACTGAGCAACTTTTATTTCACCAGTACTTTTTACTGTCTCTACACTGGGACAAAAAAGTTTATCAAAAACAAATTCAGGAACAAGCTCGTATGGACCACATGCAATAAAGCCATAAAGGAAATTACCTCGATAATTTGTCATTAAACTACGATCAGCAGTTAAAACAATTCTTTTGCCTGATATCATTCTATAATCGCTATCCTCTAATAACTATTATAAGAGAGTATAAAATTATTTTCATAGCATTTAGAGTATGCCGAGTAGGACACCATACAATCCTACATACACACCTAATATAAAAAAAATACACAGAGATATACATGAATCAAGTTTTTGATAGAAATTTGATAAGCCGCAATAAGCAGATAATCAGTAATCATTAATAACCTCTTTTATAATGGAATAATATAATATACATATTAATTCATATATAAAAATGAAAAATATATAGTATAAATCAAATTGGAATTATAGTGTGTATACATAATTTAGTGGGTGGATGGCATATAATAGAGCAACGATATAGGCTTTTAGCCTTTATTAATAGAGTCCTTTTCTTCGACCCTTCAATATAATTGACTTTAATTGACGATGATCCAGCAAAGACAAGGCATCTAAATAATTGGTCCATTTAAAATCTTCGTGTTCATTAGATATAATAACCTCTCTTGTATAGGTAGTAGCAAAGTAGAACTTTACCTCTTTCTCTGATCGAATTCCATCGGCTCTGAAATACTTATATTGAATTTTACCTATATACTGATGGATGTCTAAATCTATTATCCCAGTTTCTTCATACACTTCCCGTTCAAGTGTTTGAATTTCATTTTCTCCCTTTTCTTTATGTCCTTGAGGAAATCCCCAAAATCCTCGTTTATTTCTCAAGAGAAGAAATTCAGAATGATCCTTATTGTTTTGTTCATTAGTCTTGAATCTAATTATTGCACCTACTGATAGCTCTATCGTCACTCTTCTCTATCCCAATAAGGTAGTTAGCGGTACAATAAATATAATATTGTTTCTGTAGCCGTTATCTTAAATATAATAATCTGACGGTCTAATCACAGAAAGAATAAAGGAGAAACGTATTATGAAAAATGAGATCACTACTGCTACAGCTCTGGCGACATAAAAATCTTGTAATATTCTAATTTGTATGTTGGTTAGGTTCAATTTACATGCTCCTCCTCTGTATAAGAGCGAGGCTCTAACTGAACTATATATTACCAAGCATCTGCTGTCAAACTCCCCAAGAGGGTGGATGGATATGTATGCCGTTGCCTGTAAAGTCAAATTATAAATAATAGGAAATGAAAAATTACGAAATCATCTTGGAATAGATATAAAAGAAAAGAGAAAGTGTAAAGCAACGCTTAAAGATGACAATGGGAGGATACTTGATGAATTCCCCTTTGGCGAACTGCGAATAGATTTGATATATGAATTGTATATAACAAAGAGCAAAGATGGAGATAGAAGAAGTTTCGTTAGACACACAGAATAACCAAGTCTAGAACCAAGATAAAATTGGTAAACAAAGTACATTCAAATATCCTCATTGGTAAATATGCTTATCAAATCAATTTAACTGGCATATTCAATAGTAGATCAGGAATAAAGTACTCAAGGTCGCCATCATACCAGCTTACACTAGTAGATAAGATTATCCTCGACACTTCAATATAGTATATCGGTAATCAATCAAAAGAAATATTCAAGAAGTATTATCTGTATATATTATTGGATGATAAAGACGTTAAAATCATTATCAGTATAACAGGAATAGATGTATTCTTTATTGCTATGCCAATATCTCCAGAAATAGTTGATGTAAGACGGAGTTCCACACCATGAATGGAAACTAGTAAGTTATGCGGGTTAATTCCTTCTATTAGAGAATCATCCGAAGCAAAAAAAAAGAAAAAGGTGAAAATAAAAACAAGATTCACCATCTTGATTAAGATGATGGATACTTATCCGATATGCACTTACTACTGTGGTATAAAAATGATGATCATCTGAATATTTTATGATAAAATAAGAAAATAGGAAAGGCCATGCTAAAGCAATAGTTATAGCAACAACAACAGCTAAAGAAATAATGTTATTATTTGAAAATGCCAACTAGAATCAAACTTATAGATACATGTACAAACAAAAGCTACACAAATTAGAACACGGTAAATAAAAGAATAGTATTCTCTACACCACTGCCTATGCACTTCCTGACCCTAGATGGTCATATTTGAGAACTAAATTAAAATGAAAAATATATTCAAAGATGGCTAAACAAGATATTAAAGAGTACTCATATACAACGAGATTTTCATCGATGGATGAAAATGTATACTATTTTTCTTGTAAAATAATATTGTGTTTGTTTATCTACCGTAACAGCTTCAAATGCCATTCTTAACTATGACAAGCAATCAGCAGCAAGTGGATGTAATATATATAATAAAAATAGTGTCAGAAAGATCACCAATATTTTAAAAGAGAATGTACTTTTGTGTTTTCATAGCAGCTAAGAGCCCCTTTTACCTAACTTTATACTCCATACTTCTTGATAAAAGAAGTATAATTATTGTAATTTACCGCGTTTTTTAAATTCATTTATTTGAGGAAGAGAAAAAACATATGCTATGTGCAAACAGTCATCATGTTGTTTTCCCCGCAAGTATCGAAATCTTTGGTATGAAATTGCAATAGAGTAATACCTCCACGAATCACAATGTCAATAGTTTTTCCTTAATCCTTCATCTTAAATACCAATATTTTCCTCATGGTATATTAGTGTAATAGGTAGTGCTTTTCTACATCTTTTTGTTGTTTATCTTAATATAATTCATTATACATTGCCAAATTATTTAATAATTATTCTATCTTTTATAAAAATATAATCTTTAGGTTAGATTATAAAAAAATAGATGGAAAAAGAAAAAAAGAAAAAAAATTTTAGATGAAATTATAAAGCATTATACATTAAAACTAATAGAAATTGTATTCATAATGGTATCCTAGATATGTAGCATTACTCGCATTTGTAGTTTTTTGAGAAGAAGAATTGGTAGAATTCGAAATGGTAGTAGTAGCAGAGTGATTATTCCCCGGTGCAGGAACAGTGCTAGAAATAGTAGATAATTGTGCGTAAGATAACACAAAACTGGTGGCAAATATACTACATCCAAAAATTATAGAAGCGGATATAATAACAAAAATCAATAGGAATTGCAACTGGATTCTAATGTAAGAAAGACACTTTACTATTTAAATGCTTAAGACCAAATAAGGTAAAGATAACCGTCCGTTCCCGAATATATAAATATGCAATATGTAAAAATCCGGCAATTTTTTGGTATTTTAAGATGTTCAAATTGAAAGTTAATGGTATAAGGTTAAAAGGATCATTTCACAGGTTTTTACATAATATAATGAACCCTTAACTTAAGAACCTATTTTACAAATTATCACTGTTTTTAAAAATTGCTATCCAGACTGGTCATAGTCAAGATACCCCATATTAAAAGAATTTTAATAGATTAGATCTCTTGCATAATTAGAAACAATCTATAATATTATCATGATTTTTGTGTTTTAATAATGATTTATTATTCTATAATTCACTAAGCCTGTAACTATATCGGATATTCTATCGTACTTTCTTAACCTGTTTCTGAATATCTGACTCATTATCCTGTACTTTTTTAATCTGCAAATTGTATGCTCTATCACTATCCTTTTTTTAGAATGATTCATGTTGTACTCTTTCTCTTCTTGTGACAGTTCCAGATTTCTTTTCTTTCTATTTGGTATGGACGATAGTTGTTGTTCTAAGAAATCAGTTTCTACGCCTAAATATCCAAGGTCAAATACATTAACAACTTTTTTAGGAGTACCAGGATGATTCTCTTTATAGATGTCATAGTCATGTCTTCTTCCTTTTTTATAACCTAATTTATGAATGATGATACCGTGGTTGTTAACCATAAGTTGTGTCTTTACAGTATGTCTTTTCTTTTTGCCTGAATAGAATACCTTGCGTCTTTTATTGTCTATAGGTTTTGGTATTTGTTGTTCTGTAGTAGAATCAATGAAAGCAATAAATCCTGGAAAGTATTTCTCTACCTCTTCAGCGGTTCGAAGCCTCTTTGTTTTGTTATATAATTTCTGTGGAATTGGTATGCATTTTCTAATTAATCTTTCAATCTTTTGGATGTCTCTGCAAATTGTGCTT
>JAICXY010000173.1 GCA_025934495.1 Candidatus Nitrosocosmicus sp. | reverse complement strand
TGAACAGCTACACGTCTGGCAGGAATCAATAGCTTTAGCTGTAGATGTCTATCAGCTCACCGCAAATTTTCCGGACAATGAACAGTTTGGCATGACGAGCCAGCTCAAACGGGCATCATCTTCTGTCTCAGCTAATATCGCAGAGGGATTTGGCAGAAGAAGTAAGAAAGAAAAGGTGCAGTTTAACCACATTGCCTACGGCTCACTCTTAGAAACCAAGAGTCATTTGTACTTATCAAACAAGCTTGGCTATATTAACAATGACCAATTAGCTCAGCTACTTTATCAGATTGATGTATTGCAAAAGCAACTAAACTCATTCAATAAATCTATTCGCCTGTATGGCTAAACCATCTACCATCTACCATCTACCATCTACCAATTATCAAAATAATATTTTGATAATTTAAATTCTGACTTGATAATATCAATTCTAGAAACTAAAAAAAATCAAAAATTTTACTTGCAGATTTATCATATAGAACTTTATGTTTTGGTATCTTTAGTTTTTACAGATTTTTTAATACCTTCATTGATTAATCTTATGCAATTTGATTTTTATATTTTATTAACAAAAAGGCTTTTTTAGCGTTCGTAAAAGAATCAGTAATTGTTCATAAGATGTCCTTTTAATATAGTTTACATTTACCATTTTAGAAATATGTAAATAATTTATCTCTACTTTATAAAATATTAATTGAGATTAAAAGTGAGATTTTAACACTATCTGTCTTTGAATAATGGCCTACATTATATTCTAAATTAATTTATCATTATGATGGATTTATTTCTGTACAATTAGTGTGAAATATTGAATACTATTTATTATGAAATTAATAAAAAAAAGAGAAATTAATAGCATTTTATTCATAATAATGGATTTTCTTGATAAAATTATAATTAAAACTATTAAAAACCTTAAATATTTGATTAACGTAAATATTTAGTATTAATATGTTATCCGGTGAAATAGATATCGAGATAAATGATCACTTTAAAAACTTTGGTAAAGATATAAACGATGTTGATTATAATGGTAATGGTCTTTGCCCTTTTTGTAATTCGCGTATAGATGAATTCAACTTTTGTGCTTGTGGTGGCAATTTGGGTGTAGATTAATTATGTCAACAAAAACAATTAAAATCGATTAATCTGAAGGTAAATAAAATCCTGCTTAACTTAACTCGCATTAAGGTCAAGGAAATTACTACTAATTCCAAAGGCGAACATCCCTGTTAAGTTAAGGAAAAACCTATAGCTTTAAAACGACTATTTCTTTTTATGATCTAGAAACAGTAGAACACCTTCACAAACTATAGGTTATGGGATGTATCTGTACTTTCTTGGTTTATCATTTAGAAACGCTACGAAAGCATATCTTTTTTCTATTTGGAACTGATGGATACTAAAATACAGGCCACCAAAATTCATAGAAAAGAAGAAAATTAATGAGTATTCTTGTATACAAAAAGATGAAACTGTTGTAAAAGTTTGTTATTCTGAATTAATATGGAGTGGATAGGTTACCCTCGAGCCAACAAAAGAAGAGTAAATTCTTGCAATACGTATATCAAAAGTGCTTTGTTGCACGATTATATTATCGTTATTCGTAATGTTTTATCGATAGAATTATAGCGGAAACAGAGAAAATTGTATTATCATGCCACTAAATGGCGTATATCTTTAACTGTTTTTTGAATCATGTAACAAAGCACATCAAAACAAAAAAATATGTTTGTAGCAATAGAGCGTTTTCTATCTATATTGTAAAGGATGTGGAAATCATTCTGTTTTTACAGATGATGATGATGATGGTTCATTGCATCCTCGTCAGTCAGACAAGTCCTAAAGATAAAACACCATATTGACTTCTGAAATAAGAAAAGCATAATCGAAAGAACAATGCAATATATCAAAGATAGACTAAAAAGCCTTGATCATTATTTTCCATGCAGAAAAAAAAGTGCAAACTAAAACATATAAAGAATTGGTTTAATCTTTTTGTAGATTTTCACAATAAAGAAATAATGTCTTAAGTGAACAGGGCCTGAAAAAATGATTATACTGAAAATTGTGATTACTTAAATTATAGTGGAAATCGTTAGAGATATGGAAAAAATAACGATATCTATTTGCAGGAACAATAAGTAAAATACATACGCTTTTATACTTATTGGAGAAAATGTGGCGGAGTGTTTTGATAATATGCAAATCAAGTTGTCATTATAAAATAAATTTAGTTCAACCATGATTTTAAATCCAATTAAAAATTCTTAATGAAATTTGTAATATCCACCTTTTCCTACATTAGAGTTTAGCCTGGATTTGGATTAATTCATACTATTACGAAGAATATTGATAAGCCGTTGCTATCAACAAGTGAGTAGAATTTTATCTATCGATTTAACTCTATTATCCCATTGCCTAAATAAGGTAAAAAATTGTTAATTAATCAAAGCAATATTGAATCATCCATTCAAAAGGTTGAGTGTATTTATAGGTTTTATCATGTGGTTTGAATATTGCTAACAAAAAAATATGATTATCGATTTATTACATCTATTGCTCTCTGCTACCATATAATACTGTGACGCTATATTCTGCGTAATTTTGGTTATGATTCCATAAAGAATTATAATACAATTCAAGCAAATCATGACCTTCGCTGCTTATTTTTTTTAGGAATTCATTTGTCAAAGTATCAAGATCGGCACGGTTAGTGTGCTCAAAAGTCTTTACTTGTTCCATTATGTATATAAAAGATTGTGATACTTTATACTTACCTTTTTTATTTTAAAATACAACCCAAATCAATTCTAAAACTAACTTTTTGTAATTCATTACAACACTTCATTATAAAGAATTTATTTGTATATATCAAAATTATTGTTAACTCAATTATTAATGGACTATTCACATTTGCGACTCTAAAGTTAAGATATTATTTCTCCTCATTGTAATATTAGCAAAGATTTGATCAATTCTGCATATTATTTAATTTACATTTCTTTTTTCGGTATTGAAAGTAACCATCAAATGTTTCCTTGGTTTTATCCTTTATGAACTGTATAGTCCTTTAGTGATGTTTTTATCAAAAGAGGATGAATATGATACTCTAATTTCAAGAATTTACATGATTGTAGATTACCAGGCAATATCTTCTGTGGAAATTGTGTTTTCCATCCATCGAAAATGTCCGATAGAAATACGTTACCACCACAAAAAACATATCGAGCTCCTTTGATATAATTATTGCAAAAGTTTTTTTGTTAGTTTCAGATTATACAATACAACCCAGAGCCAGGTGTTTTCAGAGCCAACAACTTTGATTGGTTTCATCTTTTAAAATATTAAAAATTCAGAAAGCCTAATTAATTAAAAAATAACATTCATACAGGTTCATACTTTATTTTTGTATTCAATCCTTTCCTATAACATATGGATTTTCGTCATAATTTTTATACGAAAAAGTATTGCTGGAGATGTATTTCTTAAATAAAGACCATTAAATAATATAATATATCCTCAAGTTCTATTTTCTTATTAAATTGATATACAATATAAGATAAGCAATGCAAAAACCTATATCTTTTACCTTAACTTTACATATTACTGTTTGTTTAATGATATTAAATATTATATAAATACGATTAAAAAAACTATAATGGAAAAAGATTTACAAATCTACCCGACGAAGTTCATATTTTTAATAAAGGTAAATTGGAATTAACAGCTTTTAAAAATGGTTATACTATTGGCAGAGCTACGTTTGAGCCCGTTTGGATTTGGGATAAATGTGTTAAACCCGTTGTCAAAACAAATAATTGTGAAGCTCCTTATAAACAGTATATAGTCCTTGGATGGCTCTGTAAAGTTAAGGAATTACTTCTTTGTTGTAATGATCGACAAATATAATTAACCATTGTCTAACATGTTCTAGTTTACATTTCTTCTTTCTACAAGGAAAGTAATCATCAAAGCATTCAGTTCTATCCTTTATGTA
>JAICXY010000178.1 GCA_025934495.1 Candidatus Nitrosocosmicus sp. | reverse complement strand
ATAGGTCAATCCACTCACCAACATCAACACTCATTCTGTTTATCTGCAGGTGCAGGCTCCCCAGTCACAGCTTCCTGTAACAATGCTGCAGGCAGTGCAAACTTCAATACAGGTAATAATGGCCTAGCAAGAACCGACCGATAATAAATAATGCAATAAAACAATAACAGCAAACAAAACACAAATTGGAGTTTCTAAACAAATACATTTTTTTATTTTTTATATTATCTTTATAATTTAAAATAAAATGGTTTTTCAGATCATACATATTCTGCCATATTTATAATCTATCCATTAGAATTAACGAGATTATTGAGTTATTGCAATCTAGTAACAATGAATTATCCGTATTACTGTCATATTATTAAAGACCCCTATTTACTTTTTTATAATTGATTATCTTTATAAATAAATGATTCCTAAAGCCGTATCATAATGAAGTATTCTATATCTATAATATTAACTGACATCAACTAACACCATATATCTATTATATGGGATTAACAATTAAATTTAAAAACAAAAATTTTCCCACTTGATAGGGAAAAAGTTCTCCGATATCAGAGGATCCGGCTTTAGTAGAGTGAATTGAAAATTAAAAACCCATTCCATTCCTATTGAACAAACATATTCATAATTAACTTTTGATTAAACATTTGTAGGAGATACGGATGCATCGGAGGCTTTTTTCACTATTTTCATAAGACAGATAAATATTTTTGATATAGTTATAGGAATATGTTAAACTTGTTTCCTTTGTTCTCTATTTCTAACACCTATTCTTTTTTACTCTAATTGTGGCCCATAAAATGCACTTGCTTTATATATCAAATTATCATCATTAAATTCTGATTTTTCAATAGATAAAAATTTAGTTTTCCCATCAAAAGTAGCAATATATTCTAAAACGCAAACATTTCCTTTTACATAATATTCTTTTGGAGCAAAATGAAGGCTAGTTAATTTCTCTTTAGCAGTTGACCAATAGTGTTTTAGATCTTGTTTATTATTTACTTTTTCAGAATTAAATTCTGGGGTTATCACTTTGATTTTTGGGCTAGAAAACTCGATATCCTCTGTAAACATGGAAAGAACTGTTTCTAAATCTCTATTATTCCACGCATTTATCCATCTTTCAATATGTTCTTTTGCAAATGAATCAGATATTTCTTTGTTCATTTCAGATAACATCATCTATAAACTTTATTTCTATAAGAGGATTTATCTTCCATAATACTTAGAATTTCTTATTTTATGTTTATTTTTTTATTAATACTTGCTCTTGTAAATTAATTCTTTAAATTATCAAAATTTAATAATAAAGTGTTGTGTTATCTTATTCCATTATCCATATTGGATCAGTCTTTTTCATAACTGAAAGCCATCCCATATCAGGAGGTTGTATATCCATCTGCCAAAGGATAGCTATTATTTCTCCACGATGATGCAGCTCTTCTGTAAATACATGGATTAAAACATCCTTGGCTGTTGTAGTTCTTTTGATTCCATCTTTATTAATTCGTGATACATCTTTGCAGAGAGATTCAGCATTAAGAGAAGACAAATAATTGCCAACTTTGGAGATAACTTTAGAGTTATACTCTTCAATTGCTTGCCATGAATTATAATTTGAATAAGGAAAGGGTCTATTTGGATCTTCTAGTCCTTGGATAGAATAGTTTATCCATGAATCTTCAGCCCAAATTATATGCAAAAGAGTATCTTTTAATGATAGCCATGAAGTTTGATGATTTTCTACCATTTGCTCCCAAAACAAATTCTTTTTGAATATGTCAATATAATTCTGTCTTACTATATGATTATAATTAAATAGTTCTTTGAAATTTTGAGTATCCATACAATCGATTCTTGTTAATCAATACCATAAAAATTACTTGTTAGGTTTTGAAATGATTATTTAATTTGTTATTTTTAAGGTGGGGATAAATATTGATAAATGGTATAAGACCAATTAGTATTGTAAAATATAAAACATCTAAACATATTATAGTGAAAGAAAGGTTAACAGTCGTGTAAACACATGTATACTTTCTTCCTGTAAACTGACAGTGTTTGTTTAGATACACTATTACAACATCTTTAGCTAATCCTTAAAATATCATCATTATGAGGAATAATACTTTCCACAAGTAGATTACCGCTGATGATCAAAGAAACCTTTTGTATGATATGATATAGAACAGGATGATAAGAATCCAGTTATAGGGCCAGAATAATCCTGATTAAAGATAAAGGATATACAGTTCCTCAAATAAGGATGATGGCAACTAATCATCATGATGCTAACATAAGAAAGTGGATACACCACCGATTCAATGAGAAACGTATTGAAGGTATCATATCCAGAAACATATGCACACAAATCACTCAAGATAACAGACAAGATTGAGAAAAAGATAGAGTGGAGATCGCCACCAAAAACCCAAGAGACCAACCAATATGGACTACCCTTCTCAACACGGTCACTACGTCGTGTTCTTGCTTGAGGATACATACATCTCCAATAATGAACTGAATCTTGTAAACTCAAGTCATACCGAGATTAGAAACATACTTTTAAAACATGGAATAAGGTACAGACAAGGCAATCAAAGATTACTCTTGGAACAAGTACAGATCCAGACTACCATTTGAAAAAAAGCGTATCGGAGAACTAAGATACAATAGGTCACCTGTTGAGTCGGTCCTTATTTACGAAGATGAGAAGGAGGGACTAATCGTATCGAAAACATATGGTAGCACCTCATGGTCCTATGTACAGTCAAAGGTATCCAAGGCTCAACAAAAGATAAAAGGCATTCTAAATGTATTTGATGGTGTTTATGGTCATACTAATAATCACAGATGTTGATACACTCATACAAACAAAAGACAGAAGGAAAACAGCAGTTCCTTGATTTTATAAAGAGTGGATCAATGATGTGATGACAGTATCAAACAGATATTTTTGATATTGGATAACGTGTAGATACACAAATCCAATAAAGTAAAAGAAACTCTATCTAGAGATATCATCCAAGAATACAGTTAGTATTTCTTCCAACAACAAGATCACCTGAGCTTAACCTGATAGAGATAAGATGGTTATATTGGATGCATAGGCAGGCAATAAACAATTCCACATTTTTCAATGAACAAGATATTGGTAAAGCCGTATCTGATTGGACATATGAATATAACAAAAACATGTAGGCAAAACAAACACACTGTTAGTTTACAGGAAGAAAGTATCCATGTGTTTACATGACTGTTAACAGAGCCAATGAAGGCTTTCAGATAAGAACCCTATATGTTAAAAAATACCATGATGCAGCAGCAACAATCATTTCAAATAAAATATTTGAATATAATGATCGGTTAAAGAATATAATATTGTTTTAGATTTGTAATAAAAGAATACGATACCAATTAAACTCTTCTTTTTCTACAGTTTCCTTTAATTTAGATTACTCTATCTATCTATCTATAAACTTTATTTTATTTGTCAATGCAGATAAGACAAGTGTGACGTTCGTCTGATTCTACTACCATTGGATGATTACACATAGTTCACAAATAGCGTCGGATTCTTTTGGAAATGATAGGTATTTCATTATTTCTACGATTGTTTCCAACT
>JAICXY010000006.1 GCA_025934495.1 Candidatus Nitrosocosmicus sp. | reverse complement strand
TTGAGACCGTCTAGATGTCTTAATTCACTAACTATATTTAATAGATCCTTGCAATATTGAATATTATCTTTAGTAATCTCTGTTATACATCTAATTTTTCCACCCCTTTTTAAAATATTTTTATAACCATTGTAATACTGGGGAATTTTGATTACTATTGAAGGAGCTCTATGGTCAAATGTAATATCCATTTTCTTTTTTACATTTTGCATAAATTTTGACCCGTATGATAAAGCATTTTCAGCACCATATAGAATCCGTGTTCTACCATCTTCAATAGCAATATCGGTCATCGTTAAATAATATAATAAATTATAAACATTATATAAGAATAGCATGTTTGATTGTTTTTATAATAATTAATTATAATTTTTTTAAATGTACTATGATTTCAAAATTATATATCACCTTTCGAACATACAGAATAATAAAATAAAATAAAATAAAATAACACACAACTCTATAGAATACATGATCAAAATTGGTTATTGATTTTTTTGTAATTTTCATGGTTAATTATTAATAATTATAATTGTATATTTTGGTTAATATTGCATAAAATTAACCAAATAAATCTTAATTATGTCAAAAATCACCATTAAATTCTGTTAAGTAGAATCCGAATACGTTTGTAATTTTTAAAAGTTCAAAACTATTAGCAGCATTGCTAAAATTAACTATGACCTTATTTACCATAATATACATAAACCATCTATTTTATAAATTGAGTACACCAAAGCAAAATAAAAAAATAGTGAAAATGAAGGCGATAGAGAACTTTTCGAAAATACAATTAAAAGGACATAACTGAAAGATTCTATCTATATTTATACTTGTTTATATCAATATAATTACTGCCAAAATGGAAATCCCAATTGATGATGAGTTAAAACGTATTGCAAAGGGAGAAATTCTTTCTGATACTTGGAGTAGAGAAATCTATTCTGTTGATGCAAGTAATTACATCATAAAACCATCAGTTGTAGTATGCCCAGTTGATAAGTATGATGTAGAGAAAATTTGCAAATATTGTTTCTCCAAGAACATGCCTATAACAGGAAGGGGCGCAGGAACTGGTCTGCTTGGACAATCTCTTTCAAGTAATGTCGTTATGGATTTTACCAAATATATGAACAAGATAATTGAAATTGGAGATGATTATATCGAAGTCCAACCAGGTTTAGTTAAAGGTATTTTAGATAGAGAACTAAAAAAAAGAGGAAAATTTCTTCCTCCTGATCCTGCAAGTAGCAATTACTGTACAATTGGAGGTATGATTGCAAATAATTCAAGTGGGGCTCATTGTCTTAGTTACGGCAGTACTATAGATTTTCTTCAAGAAATTTGTATTGTTTACTCTGATGGTACTACTGGCATAATCAGCGGTAATAATAAATCTGAGGATCCCAAAATGAAGACCTTGCTAAGATTACTATCACCTCTTATACATATCATTCAAAGCCGTTATCCAAAAGTGAACAAAAATTCTTGTGGTTATAGGCTTGATGCAGTAATAAATGATAAAGGATTTTCGCCTCAAAAAATATTTGCTGCATCAGAAGGCACTTTAGGCATACTAGCTTCAGCAAAGCTAAAAATCTTGGATATACCACTACACCGGCATTTAATGCTATTAGGATTTAAGAATCTGCTATCTGCTATTAATACTGTCCCACTTATTTTACAGTATTCTCCTGTTGCTCTAGAAATGCTTGATCACACTATTATATCTCTTGGAGAGAGAGATAATCCTCAGCAACTTACCAAAAATTCTGGTTGTCTACTATTTGTTGAATTTGCAGGGGACAGGATTGAGGATATTGATAGAAAAACACATCTATGCAAAGATGGATTATCTGGCAAGTGCAGTATTATAGAAAGTGCAAGTGATGAATCTACTATAACAAAAATATGGGAAGCACGCAAGGGTGCATTAAATCAAATCATGAAACTGACCTATGGTACAAGAAAGCCAATTGGCTTGATAGAAGATACCGTGGTTAATCCATATCTATTGCATGCATATACTCAATACCTTCTACAAACGTACATTGATAATAAATTAGAATATGTTGTTTATGGCCATGTCGGGGATGGAAATTTGCATACAAGACCATTGATTGATATAGATTCAAAGTCGGAGACTGACTTAATAGAACGCATTGCTCAGCAAATTTTCAACAGAGTAATAGGAATAGGTGGAACAATAACAGGGGAACATGGAGATGGACTAGGTAGATCAAAGTATATTCCATCTATGTATGGAAACGAAATCTATTCGATTTTTCTACGGGTAAAAGAGATATTTGATCCCACATTTCTTATGAATCCTGGAAAGAAGATTTTGCTTAATTCCAGAGTTTAACAACATTTATCAAAAAGTTTATCGATATTTATATACTATAATTTTACTATGACCGGTTCTTTCGAATTCTTGCCCGTTTTTGCTTGTTTTGTATTTTATAATTTCATTCGATTTAAATATATATATTTATTGTACAAATCATTAACCGATTCAAAATAGGCAAATCTTTTTACTTTATACCAAAATCTATTCTATTTATTTTTTGTTGTATCCAGTAATCAAAGCTCGTTGGAGTTTAATATGATTGATTATAGTTTCATGATGATAACTGAATGAATATGCTTTAAAGAAAAAAATTTCCCTTTCAACAAAATCCAAAAAAAAGATAGAATAGGTAGAATTGCAGTGAATATAATAGAACGAAACCAATTGAGAGAATTTAATTTTAATAATCTATCGGATAAAAGCACTGATAAATTATCGCGTAGATAAAAATAAAACTAATGCTGAAATTGCGGTAGGTCTTGTTTATTCGAATGAGTATCAGTTCTATGGCCATGGTAAAATGTTTACTAAAAATAAAACGATGATAGACCCAAACATAATTTTTGCTTTTGGTTCTACTACCAAGGTATTTACTACAATTCTTTTGACAGATATGGTAAACCAAGCCATTGTCAAATTAGGTGATACTGTTTAAAGTATTTCCAATCTAATATCACAATACCTCAATAAGGAATATAAGATCACCACCGGAGATTTATCTACTCATGTTCGGAATTACCTAAATTGCAAAGCAACTATTGTACTTCTATTGATGCCAAAGATAATCATTCGATCTAGAATACAATTTCATTCCGAATAAATTTTATGAATTGTTCCAAAAACTATACATTTGGCCAACTTTACATAGGTCTTTTCTAATATTATCATTACAAGAGAACTCAGTTCAAAATTTGATCATTCCACTTTTGGTTCGGGATTACTTTCACATTCTAACCATAAAATCAAATATGTCCTCTTTTGATAAACTTTTAGCATATGTATGGACTTGATGCACAAAAATCTGGATTAGCAGTAGGACGCCTCAATGGTCTGGAACTTCCTACATGAAATACGTCAAATCCTGTTACAAAAGGGAGTACACTTAAATTCACAGTTAGTGATACATATGCAAATATTCGTAAACCTAAATATATTTTTGATTAAAACAAAGTTAGATTATGCCATGCAAGAATCACATTTAAAGACCTGATACCAGCTTTCTATTATCTTATAATTTACATTCTTAAGTTGAGGCCCTAACTCAAGATTATATTGTTTTAGACTGATTTATAAACTGCTTTGTTGCATAATTCGAAAAACAGTTAAAGATATACTCCATTTAGGGACACATTATTACAATTTTCACTGTTTCCGTCATAATACTACCGACAAAACGTTAACAAAGAACGATAATATAATCATGCAAAAAGCAGTTTATAAATACAAATTGTGGTCACAAAGTCATATTGCTTGGTACGGCAAATATGATTGATATATTATAAAGGATAATCAAAATTATCATATATCCATATTAGCTCCAATCAAATGGAATTTGAATTATTAGAACATTTCAAATATTAACAAAAACTATAAAATAAAGAAAAAAAGGTGCAATGTATAATACAATATTGGATTTGGTAAAGATTATAAAATACCATGATAAATCACATATTTTCAATATGATATCCTATAAGTATTTTAATCCCATTCTCTAATTGGCTTAATGCCTGCACATTAACAAAATTTGTGAAAATTCATAAATATATGTAATCATTATACCATGTTCTCCAATCTCTATAATTCCAACCATCTTCTATCCGATAATGAAAAACTTCTAGAAAGTGAAGGATTAAACTCAAACCTATAGTTGAAGGAGATCCTGTTTAAATTTCTATGTTCAAAATAATTTTTCCAAGATAATATTAACAAGTGGGTAGAAACCATTATTTGTTGATAACTCTATGGATATCAAGATTCAACGATTTAATATTATAATACTGATTTTGTCAGGGTCAGTAATAGCATATATTGCTTATCCATTTATCAGTATCTTTACCTTTGTAGACTCTTCAACAATGATTGAGTCATTAACAAGACCTCAATTAAGTAACGCTTTCATTTTGAGTTTAATTTCTTCAACAATATCTACACTGCTTCTAGTTTTCTTTGGAATACCACTTGCCTATTGTTTAGCCAGATATACTTTTCGAGGTAAATCGATTCTAAAGATTATAGTTATTTTTCCCTTGGTTCTTCCTCCACTTGCAAGTGGTGCTCTTTTATTAGGAGTATTTGGCCCATCCTCGCCTTTAGGATCAAGTTTTCCATCTATAGAATTTACTCAATCTCTAACTGGAATAATAATTGCCCAAACCTATATATCTTCACCATTTATGATTCTTACAAGTCAAGCATCATTTGAATCAGTAGATGAATCGTATGAGATGGTGGCACGGGTTTTAGGTAAAAGCGAGATCGAGACTTTTATCCATGTGACACTTCCATTAGCTAAAACTGGGCTGATAATAGGCATACTATTAACGTGGGTTAGAGCGATAGGGGAGCTAGGAGCAACAATGATGATGTCATATAATCCACACACAGTTTCAATTCAGATTTTCGAAGATAACGCAATTGGTGGGCTGCGACAAGCAATGCCTGATATAATAGCAGTGATAATGCTGTCCATCATTGCATTAGTTGTAGTATCCACCATAAAGAAAAAAGACCAAGGCGGTATTAAGATTGGGTGGTCCTGATTTACCCGTGGTATTAGAACTTGTTAATATTACTAAAAAATTTCCTGGATTCACAATCGGTCCTCTGAATTTGAAAATAGCCGACGATAACATTTTGGTAATGATAGGTCCAACAGGAAATGGCAAAACCACAATTCTTAACCTTATTGCTGGATTGATCAAGCCAGATAGTGGTTGTATAGTTCTAGATGGAATAGATATAACTCACCAACCCGTGGAATCCAGAAATATCGGATACTCTTTCCAAAAGCCTAATCTATTTCCTTATTTGAATGTGTATCAAAATATTACTTTTGGTCTTAAAAAAAAAGACAAAAAAAATAAAGATTATCAAATTAAAAACCTTGTTGAAAATATGGGAATATCACATCTTATTAATAGACGTATTCAAGGACTTAGTGGAGGTGAAATGCAAAAGATATCTTTGGCAAGAACACTTATAGTTGAACCCAAGATAATGCTGATGGATGAACCTCTTTCAAATCTTGATGATCCTACCAAAAGAAATTTAAGGGTAGAAATTCGAAATGTACTTAAAAAGCAAAAAATACCTTGTGTATATGTAACGCATTTTGAAGATGATGTTTATGCACTTGCTGACTCTGTAGCCATATTAAGAAACGGGCGTATAGAAATTACAGATGGACTAAGATCATTATTGTCATATTCTAATAATAATTTATCGCCTTTTTTATCAGAGATTCTTCATGGAGGATACAATTACATAGAGGGAAATGTGGTGGGGTCAAAAAATGGTATTACTACTATTAGAATCGGATCTTATGGAATAGAACTATTAGGAAACCATAGTATTGGTTCAAACATTGGAGTTTTAATTAGACCCGAAGATGTAATTCTTTCGATGGAGATGGTAAAAACAAGTGCACGTAATATTATAAAGGCAAAAGTGGTAAATATTACTAGTAATAGTGATACAGCATTAGGAGTTATAGATATACATCTTAGGATAGATTATATTCATCTTGTATCCAAAATCACAAATGAATCTAGAATTCATCTAGGAATTAAAAAAGGTGATTATGTCTATGCCATGTTTAAAGCTACTTCTCCACAAGTAATTCGTGAAGCAAAATAGGCAAATGAGGATAGCATAATTTAAAAATATCAAGACATATTTGAGGATCTATTTGAAACTAATTCAGACACCTGTATCATATTTATTTTCAGAATATTTACTCTTAAAATAAAAAGGGTTTTTGTTATTATTTGTTATCTCTACTTTTCATTATTTTTGGATTGTTAGAAAGTTTTTATTGTACTAACATATGAAATATGAAAGGAAAAAAAGAAAAATGTATTTTCAGAATATATTTTGTTTTGTTATCCTATTTGATTAATGGTGACCTTGGTCAGATGCTGCTGCATTACCACCACCGTTCAAGTTTACACAGAGACCTGCGTTATTGCCTGATAGACCAATTGGTGAAGTCGCACCAGATGATACAAGGGTAGAATGTTGAGATTGTTTACATTTTTGACTAATGCTTTGGTGTGTATGATTTTTTTTATGTGAGGCATACGCGTTACCCGAACCTGCTGCAATAGTGCCTGTAATCATTATTGCTGCAAATGCTACTACTACTAATACTATAGATGCTTGTTTTTTAGTTACAGTTATCATTTGGTATCTATATACAATTACTTGTATATTTGTAGTATAATACTTTATAGTATAACATTATACTGTTAATTTATACTATAATTTAACCATAATAAATTTATGGAACATTATTTCTTAATATACTCTCTTTTACTAAATGTTGTATATTACCAAAAACAGTAGAGTATGTAATTCTAAATAAATTAGATGAATAACAATATTTTAAATACTGATACCAAAGAACTTGGAATAGTTTCGGGCTTGCTTTTAATCCAGTATCAAGAATTCTATGGGGTACATAAATTGGTTTACTATTTGGTGACGAAATCAATTGAGTTGATGTAGGATTTAATAGTGGTACAACAAAATTGATGGCATATGGCCAACTGGCTATAATATAAATCAAGCTGAAAAGTATCTTGCATTCCATCATCCAAACGATTCAGTTAACTTTGGTGGAAAAGGTAAGTAAATATCATCCACCCCCATTTAGATGGTTTCATAAAGTGGTTCCAACCGAAATCGCATTCCTTAATTCAAGCAAGCTGGGAAATAAATATAAAAATGATATGTTTGTTGCAGAAGCTAAAAAGGACATATTTACCAATTTAAATTAAATGTTCAAAGAACAGGATTATTGATTTCTGCCGGTCCCCTTGTAGATAAGGTTGCAAACGGTGAAGATTCTCTTAAACAAATAATATTTGGAACAGGTTTTGGGGCGATTATCCTACTTAAAGTGAATCCTTACAATGTGATCTATATGTACTAGCATTTGATCTTACAGAAGGAGCAATATTTAAAATAGTTCGTTGAAACAATTAAACTTTTTGTATTATAGGTTAGATCCATTTTTTTCCTATTTGTTCTCTTTTTATCGTTCAGAAGGTAGATAACGATTACCGCTAATAAATCCATTGAAAACTTTTGTATGCGATCAAATTTCATTACTATTCTAATAGAGAACCTTCTGATTTCAATAATTACCCTTCATTAATTTTAAGAATTTTTTTATAGTTTGTTTCGATAGTAACCGTATAACTATATATTTTTAAATACTATGTTAGATTGATTTAATCCAATATTCTTTGAAAATATCACCTTTTGTTAAATCTGGTTTAGAATGCCACTTTATCCAAAGGTAATGCTATTGATTTATATAAACTGATATATTTTGTAAATAATAGGGAAATGTTTTTATTATGCTCATTAGAGACTTTCTAGTTTTTTCCCTAATATTGAATGATTTAATATTCCAATTTTTTGATAAATTATAGACACACTTATTTGATGGCTTTGCATTTATTCATCATGCCAATAATTAACGTTAAGATGTATAGTGGAAAAACCCAAAGAGAAAAGGACAAATTAGCAGAAGCATTTACTGAGGACATTATAAAAATACTGGGTGTAAAAAAAGAGGAGGTAATAATAGTGTTCAATGAAATACCGCATGGAAATTGGTATGCTTCAGGTATTCGGCTTTAACAATAAATCTAAAATAGATTTTTGATATTTCTTCAAATAATAATATGCTGCTTCATTTGATGACCATATAACTACAGTACTATTTACTTTATAGGTGAAACATAATTTATGTTATCCTGCAATAATATTGGAAGGAAATTATTGGAATATGCATATTATGATTTTTGATATCTTTATGAATAGGGTTACTTACCTCGAGGTTGATTATTGCGTTTAACTCCTCAAAGGTATTTACAATAATCAATAACTCTTCGTCGAAACTGTGACTTGATTTTGTTTCCTTTTTCCTAATCTTGCTTGTAATTTATGCTTTTTCTATCTAATTTCTAATGATGTATACTTGTTTAATTTTAAAAAGGCAAAATGTCCAATGCAATATTTCTATATGGTAAAGTTATGAAGAGCAAAGTATAAATTTCAAATATTCTTAAGAATATAATTTACCATTTCTCTGGTATAGACATAAACTAGATGGACTTTAGATACAGGGTTTTCTTATGTTAACAGTTATGTACATACATGGGATTATCTAATATCATATATTTGTTGTAATGAATCTGTCCACTTAAGAGTTAATCTTATTGTGGTAATCTACAAACAGTTTCGACCAATTAATATGTTCTTTATCTTACACCTCTTTCTTTTGCATGGAAAATGGTCGTCTAGATATCTGTTCTATCTTTAACATATTGCAGTGTCCTTTCTATGATACTTTTCTCAAAAGAGAAATGAATATGATTACTTTGTTTTAAAAACTGACCGCCTTGTGGTGAATACCATGTTTTACCAACGTCTGTTAAAACCGAATGTTTATCATAACCTTTGATTAAACCGATGATAAACTTTCCCATTTATACAAACATATTTCTCTCCTTTGTACGTCAAATCCAAGAATTCATTCTTTTCATTTTCAATAACAACCCAAAGTCACACTAAGCCTGAAGAACCTACTTTTATAGCAGTTCCATCAATTATGTATTCTTTGATTTTATTATTCTTTTAATATTTCCATGGCTTGTACTTTTGAAGCCATCAGTTCCAGATTGATACAAGATGACTTATTTTTATTATATATAATAAAGATAATGCTTTGTTGACAGTGTTCCGAAAGGATAAACCTAAAAAGTACAAATGTAATCCATATCCAATAATTTTTGATGTTTTGCTTTGTTACATGATCTTTTAATCGTTATTTTTTAATGGTTTATCAATGTAATTATGGCGGAAACAATGAAATTAGATTATCGTGCCCCTAAATGGAGTATATCATTAACTGTTTTTCAAATTATGCAACAAAGCATGGTGTTCTATTTCTAGATTTCATAATATAGGGTCATTCTAAATCTATAGGTTTTTCCTTAAGTTAACATCTGTGTAAACACAAAGGTATATTCTATTGTAAAATATTAGTGATCACTTTGCCACGATTTTTATTAGATATATCGTCCACTTGCTAACTAATCATCATAGTTAAGAGTAGCAAGATAAAGTTGTTACGATATCTAAACAAACACAATTATTTTACATGAAAACATAGCATACAATTTACAGAACTGTTAACAAATCAAAATTTATAGCAATTAGAAAGGTATAAAGAATAAATTCCCTGTTTTTATTTATATTATTAAAATAGATCTTGCAATTGGATATAGAACCCTTTTTCAGATTTCAAAAGAAAAGACAAATATGGTTATACACCGGAATTATTTACAAAAGATATGTTTTAATATTCCTTTAATGAATCATATTGCATTTAAAATTACAACAACAAGTTAACAAATCAAAATTACATACATTATTTAAAGGATTAATATGCATTGCATTGCAATCAATTGTATACAATGAACTTATGAAAGTGTAGGTCTCTATATTACTATAGAGGTAAGTAGACAAATGGATAATAATAATGTTGACCGTAATAATAATAATCCTATTCAAAACAAGAACTATTTAACTTGGCTGTTCGCATATGTAGGTATCGGATTAGCTATCTCCTTTATCCTACCCTTTCCTATATCACTCGGAGCCTTGTTGCTTGTTTGTGCCTTGCTTAATATATATAGAATGCATATTGCGTTAAAGAGACAGGGCAGAGGGGGAATCAAAGGATTGTACAAGTCGATGTCAGCAGGTGCTAATCAAAGTAGTGGCCTTGGTGCAGAAGGATTTGGATACAATCCTATTAAATACTATTGTATGAACTGTGGATATGAACACAAAAATGATGCATGTCCTAAATGTGGTTCAAGAGCGGTAAAAGTTGGATAGTGTAAACGAAAACATTTTATTTATTTCTTATTTAATGGATGTTTGAAACCTGATATTTATACTCTTCAATGTATAAATGTTAATGATTAATAATGAATTATGTTTTTGGCTTTATAAACACTGCTCTTTGAGGTACATCTCGCATCTATATTATATTATATTATATAGAAACAATAACATTGATAATATGCCAGACATATTTTAAAATCAACGGATTATATTAATTATAACCTATATTTTATAAAGACCACTCCAAAAACTTCACTAGCAAAGGGTGATAACCGGTCGAATATCACATAGAATTTTGATTAATGCAATTAACCTCGTTTTAATGAAGTCTCAAAAACAAATGTGATTTTAAGTAGATCAACTCTGCTTTATATAATTCAATAAAATACCATAAAGCATGAGGTTATAATTTAGAAACATTTGGGGTGGGGGCGGAGTAATTATTAACAAATAGTATTTTTTTCTAGTACATTTAAAAAATTATTATTTACTCAATGTATCTTCATATCCATCCTGCATTAATTTATTTATTGTTTCAGAGGTAAAATCTGCAAGTTTACCTGATATACTATCTCGATCATCTTTACGTTGTATTTGAACTACTTTGACTATTTTAAATGTGCTCTTAAGTATGTCAATATTTTTCTTCATTTCTTCTGTAATAAATCGTCTTGGAGTATTGTCATCTAATATTCTTTCAATTTTCTCTTTTATTATTTGATCGTTATCTCCAAGACTAATCAACTTTTCAATTAAATTCACATAGTCCGTATAAAGACCATCTGTTTTTGCATCATAGCCATCGCTCATTTCTATATCAATATGTCTATCCTTAACGCCATCAAAATCCTCAGGGACAATATTTTTGCCATTTTTGTCATTATTTTCTTTGGGATCCAATAAATTTACAACGTATAACTCCAAGTTGGGAATTCTTGGATCATATTGCTCATCCTCATGATGTTTACTGTACTCATTTATTGGATTTACTTTACTTTTTATCTTTCTTCGAAATGATTTTTCAAGATTTTCAGAGCCAATCCTTTTCTCCCAGAACCTTTTATGTGCATCCAGAAGTTCTTTAATCGGTGTATTGCTTAATAGTCCTCCATCCCAAAACTTGTGTCCATCTATATCTTCATAAGCATAGACTTCTGGTAGTGTTGAACTTGCAATTACATGTTTTATATTAATACCTTCATCGTATTTTATAATAATGGATTTACCAGACAAATAATCCCCATATTCTGTTTCTCTCTTTCCAATATCACTTTCATAGCTGTCAAATGTAACTGTTGTGCCTTCTGCTGCATCAACACTAATAACAAGTAACCTTGGTTCTTCTCTATCAATGCTAGTTGCAATAGGAAATTTAGCAAATTTTTCTACACTTTTTCTTAAAGGTTGGTTATCAAATAAAAGCCATTGATTTTGAGGATCGTAAAATCTATTATCTTCTTTTGGCGGATGAATGGGCCCGAATACATTTTTTACACCGGTTTTTGAAAATTCTTTTACTGAATAGTATCTTCTTGCCGATTCTTCTGAGGCAACGTGAGGGGTTCCTTTCTCATATTCTGTTTTCCATAGCTTTGATGCTTCCGATATTTGTGGTGTAGGCATAGATAAATAATTCCAAAATGATTCTAGTCTTTCTGCAGAACCTTTCCAAGTTTTATTTTCGAGAAAAAAGCTGACTAGTATTGCGCCATTTATAGCACCGATAGAGGTTCCTGCGATAATATCAAATATTGGTACCTCATTATTATCTCCACTTTGATTTCTTTTAATTTTTTCATAAAGTGATTTGAAAACACCAGCCTGATAAGCCCCAAGTGCTCCTCCTCCCTGTAATACTAAAGCTCTTTGGACTTTGGGAATAGATGATCTGTAGGATGATGTCGTCATACCTTTATAAACAATGCAAGGTATATTACCCTTTATAATATCAATTAAGGGTAATATAGTATTGCCTACAGCATCTCATGCCATTAAGTATGGCCTTCTTAATCATTGCGTGAGTACTATTTATCCTTATACTCTCTAATAGATTTTAAATTATGACCGATTTAATGGAAAAACTAAATTTACCATAATTCTGTAAAATTAATTAAGTTTAGAAATTGTAATCGACGAAATATTGGTCTAGTCTAACCAATTTGAGTTGTAAATGATGGAATTAGAATTAAAATATGAATGAATTTTGGATAAATTTCGAAATAACGTAGTATTTTGTAGCCGGCTTCTGTCAAAAGAGTTTATCTTGATTATATTGTTTTTTAATAATGATCTGAAAAATTAAAATAACCATAAGATACCATAACTTAAAAGTAATATTGGAAATAGAAAAGGCAATACAAAGTTTAATAAATGTAAATCAATAATATGCAATTTATGAAAAGTGATGATAACCTTCATCAAACAGATTATTCTTTTATATCCAAAATGCCTAAAAACAATGAAATTTCTACAACGGTATCGATTCTACTGATTTTCGGGACAATCATTGTATTTTTGCCTTATCTAGTAAATGAAAGAGTTAATGCTCAAACTTATAATAATGTTATTGTTTTTCCTGATGTGAATGTAACAAACAGTAATAACCAAAATTCATCTTTAGATTATGAATTCCTTTTGATAGGAAATAATAGCCAAAATCTATTGGAAGTGCAAAATCCTGATTTTGGATTAAATCAACCTTTTGTAAATTTAGTTGAAGGCCAAAAATATGTAGTGGCACCAATAAATGAGGAGGATATTCAATATAGCAGTATAACTATAAAGTTAGCTCAGGTCCTTTTTGTTTCACCTGATACAAAATTACAGGATGCTGATCCTGAAAATCCTGATGATATGACCCTTGGAGCACCAATAGACCTTAGTCATTACGCAAGCGGAAGCAACAGTGGTTTTGTAATGCCATCTAACCTTCCACCGGGTAATTATATATTATATGCCTACCTCCAATATCCCAATGGCGTTACTGGCGTATTTAGCAACCTAGCAACTGTATCAAAAGGTGAAGTTATTAAATAATATCTATTTGAGGCCCGGTCATAATTACCAACAATTAAAGATGGTCTTATAGAGTATCATATTTTGTTTGAAACAAATACAATCCAAAAGACCAGCAATATTTGATTCATCATCTATCTATCCTAATTAGCATTTTATTATATCTTGTTGGGTTGATTGATAGGATATGCAATAATGTTAAACCTTATCACAAGGGTAGGCCTTTTGTGTATTCGCATATCACCACCATTGTAATGTTTTATAGTTCGTATATGGTTCAGACTAGATTCCAATGGATCATTGCATTATTTTCTATATTTGGATTCACCATATAATAAAAGGATAATGAAAGCATGTGGATTGTCATCATCATTACATCTGCACAGCAGACGCACCTTTAACCGACGGTTAAAGACTCTGTCTCTCTAACGATATATGCCAGAGAAAGGATATCGATAATAGGAAATCTGTTTGTTTTTGAGGGTTCTGGTCAAACCTTATGTTGTTGCAATAGATAGCGCACTTTTAAGATCAAAAGGTCCATCTTTGGCATGCATGCATGCATCATCAATAAAAGAAGGAATAGTACCTTGTTCAGGTATTAACACGGATGCCAGATGGTGGGGGATTTAGCTATACCAAAGGTTGGATAATTGGATAATTGGATATAAACTGCATCTAGTGTCTAACAGTACTGATTCAACAATAGTACCTCTTGTAGCTGATGTGTTACTACAGCCAATGTGTCTGACAAACCTGTTTATCCAGATATGGTATCCGGTTTACATTCAGAAACAATAAAGAAAATTCATCATTATATGGTGTCAGACCCAGATACAATGATCAGGGACTGTATGGTAAGCACAAAAAAAAGATTTCAGTTTGTATGTATATCGTTCACAGGTATAGAAAAACATCACCGGAAGAAAGACTGAAACTGGTTGATATTTTTTTATCAATCGGCTTTAGGTCAAGTAATCTAATCTATTCAAAGAGATCGTCTATAGAACCGTTGATTGAACACATAAAATCGTATTTAAGATAGACCCAGTACCTGTAAGAGGATATATATGATAAGGTACGGTATCCTGTTGTTATCCATACTGATTTATCAAATACTTGTTTACTATAACTACAAGATTCAAAAGGAAGGTTCTATAAGATCAATCAAATACCTGATAGCCAGTTATTCTATGGAGAATTAAAGCTGTTATGCAATATTATTAAAATGAATTATGACCCGGATTCAAATAGATAATCTCTTTAGGTAATATCATCATAAAATAAGATTCTATAAACTTTTTAGGATTAAATTATAGTATAAATAAATAGGAAAACATTCTGCTTAAAAGTGAAATACTACAAATATACTATTTATTTTGTAATAACAATTACTATATGACAACTATAACTAAAAAACAAGCATCAATAGCTTTAGTAGTAGTAGCACTTTCAGCAATAATGATAGCAGGTACAATCGTATCTAGCGCAGACAATGCCTTTGCACACAGACATCACCATCATCATCATCATCACTTCTTCTCACATCATCACCACCACGGCAAACACTCTAGCATACACCAGAGTATTCATCAAGGATGTAACCAACATCAACATTCAACAGTTCTAACAGCCGGTGCAAATTCCCCAATTTCTACTTCAGGTAATAATCTTGGAGTCTGTGCAAACATCAATGGCGGCGGTAATGCAGCAGCAAACAATCAATAATCAAAATACATAAAGAAACATTCTGAATATAGCCAAATACTTTTTTTATTTTATTTTTTTTATAATAATATTAAATCAAATCTGGACATGTCAGATAAAAACAATTCTTAACAGGAGAAATATATTATAGCTTTAAAAATAAAAAAAATAACTAGGATACGTCCTGTTAACTTAAGGAAACGCTATATCTGAAAACTTGTTATACCCTATTGAAATATCAAAGAAAGAGAACCAAACCAATGTATTGCTTATTCTTTGTATCTCTATTTTCTTGATGGTCTTTCCTATAGAAATACTGCAAAAGCATTACAAAGGCTTGTTCGCAGAAGCCATATATCAATATGGAAATGGATTCAGAAATACAGACCAAAGAAACTTTTAACCAAGAGAAAAAAGATTGATGAATTTATTATAGTTGAAACATTGATTAGAATTGGTTCTCAATATTTCTGGTTGTGGGTTGCAATTGAACCAAAGAATAAGCAAATCCTTCATATTGATATATCCTTTGATAAAACAATGCTTATTGTAGCCGAGCGTTTTATTGCATCACTGATAAATATCCATGGCAAGTACCCTGTCTCAACAGACGGTGGTGGAAACTTGGTATCCACCGCAAGCATGTACATTTGTAAAACAAAGACATCATCTTAATTCCATTAGAGAAAAGCATCATATAGAGAGAGATAAAACAATCCAATACATCAAGGATAGAACGGAAGGGTTTGACGATTACTTTCCATGTAGAATAAAGAAATGTAAATTAAAACATGTAAGAAAGTGGTTTAATCTTTTCATTAGCAAACATAATAAACAGATAATACGTTAAGTTAAGAGCCATTCCAGTGCCAGAAGATATTATATAGCATTAGCAATTCTTATTTTTTATAAAAACAAAAAGTATTTGGTATCGTGATACTAATAATTAGTATCTGAAGATCCATTTTCTATTAGTTTGTACAAATTGAAATATTGAATGCATTAATTATGTCTGTGATATGGTTTGCAACAGTATATCCATTCTGATCACCGCCAACCAGCAGGCCAACTATTCGTCCAAGATCATCTAAAATACATGAGCCTGAATCACCTTCATTACTAAACAGACTATTTGAATTATCTGGCTTCATTATTATTTGGCCATTCAAGGTCCAAAATCCTATTCCGTAAGGATATTGAACGATTCTAGTTGATTCAATATCATCGATTATACCTGAGGTAACATTTGTTGCGATACCACTTTTTCTAACGTGTCTTCTATTCTCTGTAAACATATTATCTAGTTCTTTTTCCGATACAACTCCTTTAATTTGTCCGATACCCCTTATTTCACAAATATGTTTCACGCCATCATAAATAGAGGCTACTGCTGCATCTACACTTCCACTAAGAGTCGCATTCTCCAGACGTGCAATTTTTCGTCCTCTTCCTGCAGGCTGACTAATCTCATCAACACCCACTTTATTATTGTCATCAACTGCTAGAGTATGATAGTTACTCAATATCATTGGTTTTCCACTGAAATTGTCTTTTACAATAGCTCCGAGAGTACCATTTACATACACATTTCCAAAATTTCTAACAGGTCCAACATTAATTCCACCTTGTAATTCATCATATGGAGTAGTATCTAAATTCCCCGAGTTATGAGCTACAGCACTTCGGGCTCGTTGTATTACATCAGTCTTCACATCGCCGTCTACTACGTCAGGAATTCGTTCATTATCTGGCACATTGTCCTTTTTCTCATCAACATATACACGGATAACAATTTCATCTGTTTCTTGACCTGGATCGCCTATAATCTTATATCCTATCCCTACACCATTTACATTTTTTCTCTTGAGCAAATCTGGCTCGATCTTTCTTTTAATTTTCCTTATTTCTTCTAAGGATTTCATAAATCTTAATAGATCTTTTTATTAATATATTTTATGCCGATAATTCTTTATTTTGTAATGATTGAAGATTAAAGTAAAATAATAAACAATAATGCAATTTTTTTCCAATTTAATGCTATATTCTATTTATTTGTCATTGTTGCATCTACATTGATTTACAACTTATTTCTTACATGATTCCATATTATAGAAACATTCAGGCAACATCTTTTGAGAAATCATATGAAAGAGGTTAGATAATGATTTAAAAGAGATGCACAAAGGTAAAGTTGGAAAGACATTTCATTGTTTGATATCTTCCTACTCTTACTTTGATTTACCAAAGTGTACTTTCATGTTCCATACAAACAAACCAATGAAGGTATTGAACAAGAAGACCCACCAAAGGGAAAAGCACTCTTTTACAGTAAAATAAGCAGGAAGAATAAACGGATTGGATATGAATTTGTAAAATGATAACAAAAGGAAGAACTCGAGAGGTTTCCATTATCATTGCGACAGATAGTGTAGGTAATATCCTCCATTAGAGACCAATAACTATGAGATAAATGGAATTATAAAAGTAAGGATATTTGAAAATATATGTAGCAGCCAATGTAAAAAGCAAAAAAATTACTTTAATGAAAGTAGCCGCAGGCGAACGTGTTCATGATGACAGCAAGGCATTACCAGACCTGGTTGAAACCATTATAGAATCAAATAGCGTTACATCATTGGGCAAACTCTTTGCTGATGGCGTCTATGATAACAACGGTATTTTTAGACAGATATTCCACAATGGGATCTTACCTTATATTAATAAATGAAAGAATGGTCAAGTTTGGTTGAAATAAATAAGAAAACATACCGAAACTATCATTCATATCCCAAAGCAATAATTTGCAAGAATAAAATTATGACATTGTAATCTATAGATCAAGATGGATTGTAGAAACGGAGGTACCGTTATAAAGGAATGCTTGGAGGTCCTTTTATTCGGCTCTGTTAACTTAAGGAAAAACCTATAGCTTGAAAATGACCATTTTATTTATGCGATCTAGAAACAGCAGAACACCATTACAAATTATAGGTTACGTATTATACTTGTACTTTCTTGGATTATCATTTAGAAATGCTGCCAAAGCATTATCTTTCTTAAAAATAATAAAAATAAGCCATGTATCAATTTGGCACTGGATACAAAATTACAAACCAAAGAGATTTTTTACAAGAGAGACATTAAAGAATACATAATTGATGAAACTGCAATAAAAGCAGGCAGGCTCTGAACTACTATGACTTTGGATTGTAATTGAACCAAAGAATAAAGAAATTCTTTCCTTTCACATATCAAAAGAACGAAACATGTTTGTTGCTATTGAACGATTTCTGTCTCTTGTTTTAGACAAGTATGGATTACATCAAGTTTCATCAGACGATGATGGTACTTGGTATCCACAAGCATGCAAGTTTTTAAAATTAAATCATCATCTTCATTCTTCTTTTGAAAAAAGCATAATTGAAAGGACAATACAATACATAAAAGATAGAATCGATAATTTTGACGATTACTTTCCTTGCAAAAAGAACAAGTGTAAATTAAATCATATCAAACAATGGCTCAAATTGTTTGTTTATCAACATAATAAAGAATAATATCTTAAGTTAACAGAGCCTTTTATTCTAAGTTTGAGAATATGGTGAACGAAATAGCGATAAAATCATCATTGTATAACAAGATGATATCTATTAAGATAAAACATATTGAAAGAGATTTTAAGAATCATGCAACAAAACGACGAAAATTTTACTAGCCCTTTATAGTGTAATTTTTAAAAAAACATCGTAATATTTGTATATAAGTATGTTCTGAAGTATTAAAATAGTTATTATTGTATCAAAGTATTATGTTTTATTTGAAAAGAGTAACAAGACTAACTTTGTTTTTAATATTATCTATATCCATAATACTTAATTCTGTTAGTTTATGGATGGGAAATAGAGATGTGGCTGCAGTGATTATCTCAAGCTCTCGAAGCATTACAACCCCCGGGTCTATCTCAAGCTTTCCACTTATTACAACCCCCGGGTCTATCTCAAGCTTTCCACTTATTACACCCCAAGGGGCTATCTCAAGCTTTCCACTTATTACACCCCAAGGGGTTATCTCAAGCTCCGGAAATAATTTTGTTGTCGCCCAGAGCTCTACTACTAATGCGAATCTCACTTGCACTTCACCACTGGTATCTACATTAATTCTAACCAAACAAGTTCTAGACCCTAACAGGATTGATACCGGAGGATTATTTACTAATTTTCCATTTAGAATAATTGTAAATGATAATGGTGTACATAGCACCTTTATTATACACAATGGACAAAATTCTCAATTTTGTTTAACACCCGGTGCAATTTTTAGTGTAAGCGAAGATACATCTTTTATACCAACAAAATTTCAATTCAGTACATCATTATCTGGTACATGCTCTGGAACAGCACCACAAGCTGGTCAAATCATATCTTGTACCATAAATAATACAATAAACTCAATAACGGGTGGAATAGTTAATTCAACAGCGAACAGCATATTATTCCCTCAATCAGCCTCTACGCCATCTCCAACAGATAAACAATCTATAGAAACTGTTACCCCTCAAGCGGCAGTTACACCGGCAAATACTATACCAAATAGTGGTAATCCTCCTTTTAAAACTTGCCTTTCAACTTTGAAGACCACAACAAACCCATCCGGCAGTAGTGCAGAAACAACATTTACAGACTTGGAACAAGCACCATCTAGTGCGACCTATGTTGTGGAGGGGGATATACCACTTGAAAATGTAAGGCATGCTATGTTTAATCTTGACACCAATAAATTTACTATTCAAGTATTAAGTGATCTGCAACAAAATTCAAATAAAGTAGCATTAACTCTTAGTGCTCCTCTGTTAGCGGGAAATATCATAGTACAAAGTGATGATGGGGCAAAGCAAAAAGTTATCCCATTTGCCATTACTAATGTCAGAACTGAATGTCACTATATAACTTTGGCAAAAGCAGTTGGTCCAAATTCAAATTCAGCTATTGCACCAATTGGAGGAATAAATACTCCAACACAGAATATAAAAGCACCAGATACTAATAAGTTATTAATTGGAGGAACATTTGTGACTAAGGGGGATCAGATTAATGGAATGCCAGGGATACTTAATCCTCCTTTTGGAAGATGTGATACTACTGGAACCCCAGCAGGTGCTCAAGATGACATTGCACTATATAATATAATGGGAGCCACCACCACATTTAACAATAACAATATAGCGATTTGGGGTCATCATTTGGTAATGGAAATTACAGTAGATCTATTACAAAATAAAAACGATCTTGCAAAAATTCCAAATAATAATAACCCATTTGTAAGAGTGAACTTGATTGCAGACAAAAATGAGAATACGGGGCATATAATACCTTTTACTCTCGATAACCTAAATACAGATTGTAAAAATATAGCTACGACAAATTCGCAAATATTCAAACCTATTACAGGGGAATTTATCCCTTAAACTATAATGGCTTGGCCTATTACGATAAATATGTGGCTTGGAATCATTATAATTCTAAGGTGAATTTAAGAAACAGAGCACCTATAGAAAAAAGTGGTATGCTCTGTTTTTTTTTATTTTTCATGCATTTCTTTAAGAAAATCTCTGAAATGCGACATATTTCTACTTTATCAAAACCAAAATAAATCCTATACCTATGAGGATTATAGACTAGATTGTAAAAGTTGGCCTTGACCTCATATAGAAATGATCTAGGTTGTTATCGAACTAGAAGAGAAAAAAAGTTTATGACATGCATATCAAAAGAACGAAATATATCCATAACAGATCCTTTAATTTTTTGGCTAGTTAAGATTCAGGGTCATAAGCCTATCTCGCAGATGGTCGTGATGATGGCGTTGTTATTTGGTGTTTCTACAAATTATAGATTCTTGAAACTAGAATATCATATCATTCATCAATCTTATTAAAAGAATATTATCAAACAGATAATGCAATATCTCAAAGTAGAACTAAGGGCCTCTCCCAAAATTATCTTCCAGACGATTAGAGCTCTTGCATAATTAGAATTATCTGCACTTTTTAATATAATACTTATTCAGTTTCTATAACACAGTTTCATTATTCTATGGTTTACCAGTCCTGCAACTATATCTGACACTTTATCGTACTTTCTTAATTTATTCCTAAATATATCACTCTGTATTCTGTACTTTTTCAGGCGATATAGGTATGCTCTATCACTATCATCTTTTTGTTGGACTGAATTTTGTTGTACTCTTTTTCTTCTTGAGACAACTCGCTATTCCTTTTCTTTTTGTATGGCAGTATGGATAGTTGTTCTGCAGAGAAATCCTTTTCTATGCAAAAAAACCCTAGATCATATACATTTACAACTTGTTTTGGAGTAACAGATGATTGTTCTTATATACTCGGTATATAAACATCATGTCTTCTTACTTTCTTATGACTTAATTTGTGAATGATATAGTCCTGGTTATTAATCATAAGCTGATTCCTTACTACAAATAAAATATAATTCAATCTAACCTAGAATTCGATATAAATAAATTTTTGTCTTTCTGAATAATTTGATTTCTTTGATTTAATCTCATCATTATGGATAGATCTAATTGAAGATGAAATACATGACAAAATAATAAACAATTTGAATGAACTCATGTATTGCTTATCAGACGATGAGGATAAGCAACTATTTTTATAATTCAAGTAAACAATACTTCAAACAACAGAAACCCATAAATCTTTATGGAACGTCCGATTTTAAATTATGAATATCTGGTGGACTTTTAATGTCGATATTAATAGGTCAGCAAATCCAGATCAATAGATCTCTTGCATAAATAACATCATTAGAAAATTCCTACTAATGCAATACATTTTGTTCATAATCAGCAAGTTAAAATGCATATTACAAAATATTATTGATAATCTATAAAATTATGGTAGGAATCTAATTATGCAAGATATCTATTATCATACAACAGTATAACTGTACCAATCCAAGATAATTCTCTTTTACCTTCTTCTTATACCTGGTGAATAGTTTCCTGAACCTATTATGACATCATGAAATTGTTCGCTTTATAATCCTCTTTTTGCAGAACGTTTTTTACAATTTGAGCAATGTTGTGTCATAATCTTGGTCTCTTCCTCCTTCTCTTTTTTTATCTCTTTTTCTCTTTGGAGGAATATGCAGTACATATACTCGTTTGATTAGTTATTGCTCTTCAGTTCGGAATTATATGCTTTATCTAAACATAGATGTTGAAGTTTTCTTCTTCCTCTTCTTTCTCTTGTTTTTGTTTTATATGATGGTGGTGGTTGTCTGATAACACATTATCAACCACACTTGTTACTAGTTTTATATCATCTGTACTGGCTGAAGAAGAAATATATGCAGATATAGGGATTCCTTTTTTATCTGTTAAAATTTGTCTTTGTTTAGCCTATCTTGCTTCTACCTGTAGATTATTTCCAGTCATCGCCCCCCCTAAAGGTGACTTTATAGATATGCTTTCGATGGATTGCCATGCCCAGTTGATACCAATACAGTCATCATAGATTTTCAATATCCTAATCCATACCTTTTTGAATATGTCAAGTCTATTCCACTCAAATCTAACGATGATAGGTAGAACCCGATCCGTATTCTTTTGGTAGCATTTTCCACTGGCATCCTAATGTTCTTAGTATATAGAGAATTCCATCGATCACTTTTCTGTATGGTATGATTGTCCGACCCACTGTCTTGAGTGGTTTCTCCTTTGGTAAAATACTCTTAATCTCATCCCATAATTTATCCGGAATTTTGAGTATAATAGGATGTTTGTTTTTTTCCTTTATACCTTCCATTCTTTGGATGCAGGACACAGCTTATCAAAAGGGGAAAAGATCTATAATCCTATCGAATTTTGGGAGGCTCAGCAAGGTTGTGAAGATTAATTTTCAGGGAAAAGAAAAAATAAATTTAAACTAAAACATATGATCAATTGTTTGGATCTATTTGTAAATCTTAATAACAAGGAATTAAACCTTAAGAAGAGCCTATGTTATATACTACATTTTGCTTATGAGATTACTGTCTATTGCGGTTATGGCAAGATCTACTAAACTCTGCAGCAAACATATATCCCAATCTTGATATCCTTTCTTTTATATCTATAGTAAACATGGTTTTCCTTGGTGCAACAGGTCAGGATTTCAACCTATCGGAAATAGAGAATTTTAAAAAGGATGGATTGCTTTAACATATGCAGGTCTAATCTTTGGAACAGCTTTTCTTAAAATAATGTTCGGGCTTATCTTTAATACATTATTAGAGGCATCGAAAAGAGATGTAAATTATGACCATATCTCAACATATAAAAAAAGAAATATAGACATTTAAATTTATATACTTTAACAAAATAGCATGAGAAAATTAAAAAAGTATATTGGTTTAATATTACTAGATGCATTATTGATAATTCTTATAGAAAATATTTTATATATTAATAATTCATATGTTACCTCAGAGTTCCAAACATCTGAAAATACGACAAAGACGTTACCAAATACAGCCGATAATAAATCTTGCGATGTACATCTCAAGACATGTACGTGTATTGATAGGACCCAAATGTTCCGAATAACATATCCATTAAATTGGACAAGATCTGGTTTATGTACATTTTTTAGTCCTACAACGGGAGAACTATTTCCAACTACGGGCGAAATTTACGTAAGAATATCTGTTTCAAATTTATCCATCCCAGTAACATCGATATCTGACTTGGCTAATAACATACTTTTCTTCACTGATTCGAATTTGTTTCATTTGATTGGTCAGCCGGTTTTCGGTAGTTTAAATGGTAACAATGCATTTCAGGTTGAATATAGCTATGATAAAAATATTGTATCTTCACAGGATGCAATTCCTTTTGCAAATCCATTCTCCATTGATACTCCTTCACCGATAGTAACACCTTTCTCTATTCCATCGAGTAATCCAGTGAATACTACCACTACTACTACAACAACACAATCTAATTCACCAACAACAAATAAAGCTGTACCATTATCAAATAATACTACAAAACCAACGTCTATAATGCAATTATATGCTATTTACGTTCTAACTAATAACAAGATATATGTCATAGAATACAATGCACCAATAGAGCAGTATAACAATTATTTGGGTATAGCAAGAGAAATAACAAATTCATTCTCTTTGATAAGGTAGAATATAATATTCATTGTTATAAAATCCCTTTTTTATTTCTTTTTTAGAATCTAACATAGAGATACCTTTGGAAAATACCTTTTTAAATAATTGCAGATATAATAATTCCTGCGATATACTTGGATTATTTCCTCCCGATAAATGTCAAGGTTTAATGGATCATTTTCTATTTATATGCTTATCGCTGCTTGTCTTTGGGTATCTTTGACTAAACTCTATATTGTAATTGTTATATGCAAGATCTTGTTTTTATTTGGATTTATAACCATTTATTTAAGATCCTTGTTCTAACGTCATGGTGAAGACCATACAACTTGGACCAAACACTGGCTCAGCTGGCTTTGCATTTAATCCTGCAATAACGACCTATATGTAGATAACCATAATTCAGGCGTCATTCTGTAATCAATAGTTCATCAATGTCGTGTTGAGCTTTGTTACATAATTCCTTATTTCGAAATCTTTTAGCTACCTCTTTTAAGAAAACATATGAAATAGTCTCGCTCCAATCAAACCAAACTCTTGTTAGATGTGGTGAAATCTTGCTAGGATTTGATTTCATAAACAACTTGAATCCGAGCTAAAAGATGTGAACAAAGGCAAGGTTGATGAACCATTCATTATCCTAATACCATCCCCTCCTGCTTAACTAATCTAAAGCAATTTCAACTGGGATGCAGACAGACCCAAGGAATTGCACAAGGACATTCCAAGGAAAAAGATACCATCCATCCTAGATTATATCACAATAAACATAGAAGGATAAATAGGTTAAATATCAAGGAAAAATATACGGATAACAAATAAAATGAATTCAAAGATGATAACATTATCATTATTATATTTTAGTAAAGGTATCAATCTTGTCTAGAGACCAATGGTCATGAGATAAATGGAATGTAGAAAAATGATATTTGAAAATACTTAAAGTGTAACGTCAAGACAATGAAAATATTGACTATTAAAGTTACTGACGAACAAGTCCATGATAAAAAGGTGTTACCCAATTGGTTAAGGATATTATAAAATCTGATGATGTATTAACAATAGCGCAAGAAGCAAACTATTTGTCGACGATGACTTCTATGAAGGTAATGACATTTTTAGATATCTGGCGGATAATGGAATCTTGCCTTGCATTAAAGTAAGAAAGAATACTAGAGTTGGATGGGAAAAAGGGAATATCCTTGAAATCCATGGATCTAGTATAATTAGATATCTATCAAAATTTTACAGATTATCAATGATATTTGCATTTTTACTTGCTCATTTAGGTCAAGATGTATTCAATTATTAGAAATTTTTCTAATGGTGCTAATTATGCATGATTTTATCAGTTTTAGCCTAGAAAAATGATTTGCAAAAGTGGAAGGATAGCATTGTTAGCTATGGACAAAGATGGATTGTAGAAACAGTATTTTATCCTTTAAAGTAAATGTTTGATGGTGAATATATTTATTAGTTCTCGCATAATTAGAGAATTTGAAAAATTTTTTATATTGTTAGCGATATTTTACAATATTTACATCCAATCTTGTAGAAATATTAGAAATACCAATAATTTGTTAATGGTGATTACTCGAAATATAGATCAAAGAATATATTTTTTAATAAGAAATTCTTTAATACTATTTCTTTTTAAAGATATACAGGAGAATTACAATTCCCTAAATGGTATCATTCAAGATGGTTACCTGTATATTATAATCATGGAGATATCGCTTTTGATTAAAGATAAAAGGAAAACTTAAATATTAATATTATAAGCACTATTTATGGTTTTGAAAACAAAAGGATATGGTTGGAAACCAGATTTACCAGATCACAGAGATCATACATATGCCGCTCCTGTTCAAGTTTTGTCAACACTTCCACCAAAAATTGACTTGAGACCTCAATGTCCTACAACAGTTTACAATCAAGGTCAACTTGGTAGTTGTACTGGAAACGCAATTGCTGGAGCAATAGAATTTGATCTATTAAAACAAAAAAAACAAGATATGATACCATCCAGGCTTTTCATTTACTATAATGAACGAGATATAGAGGGAACCGCAGATCAAGATAGTGGTGCTATGATCAGAGATGGAATGAAAAGTGTAGGCACTCAAGGAGCCTGTGCTGAAACGGAATGGCCTTACGATATAAATAATTTCACCGAAAAACCATCCCAAAATTGCTATGATGATGCTTTAAAAACCAGAGCTAAATCGTATTCAAGAGTATTACGAACATTAAATCAGATGAAAGGATGCCTAGCATCTGGCTATCCATTTGTTTTTGGTTTTAGCGTATACGAGAGTTTTGAAAGTGAAGAGGTTGCCAAGAGTGGTATTGTCCAAATGCCATCCCCCCAAGAACAATTACTTGGTGGACATGCAGTATTAGCAGTTGGATATGATGATTCTCAACATAGATTCATTGTGAGAAATTCTTGGGGCGATGCTTGGGGAATGAAAGGCTACTTTACAATGCCGTATGCTTATCTTCTTGACGGAAATTTATCCGATGATTTTTGGACTATTAGAATAGTAGGTTAAAATCATCACAATATTTTATTTTATTTTATCTTTCCAATATATAGTAAATATTATAATTCTATAAAAAATATATAATGTTGTTTCCGTAAAAAGGTCTATGGAAACTTGTTCGACCTTTGTCGGTAGAGTTATATACATAAAATGATGTTGCGCCTCAAATCTAGACAAAAAACAAATAAAGAATTGAAATTATTACTACATAATTTCATATTCGCTCAACAATTATAAAATAATCTTTTTGATTTATTATAGATCCTTTATCTTGGGCACTTTTTGTAAATACTTTCAGGTGATCTGATCCATGTTTAAGTGCTTTGAATGTGAATGAATAGGTTCCAGAACTATCTAGCATTTGAGGTGAAGGTGCTTCAAATTTTTGATCTATCAAACTTACAATCTCTTTATTGAATTCCGGAATCAAAGTATATCCAGCGTACGATTTGCTTTACAATTTAATGTGAATTCTTCACCAACTTTTACTATGGTATTTTTTTCCACATTATTTTTCATGTTCAAATTTATACAACTATTGGTTGTCCCTGTTATATTATCCATATTATTTGATTTTTGTAACGGAGGATAAGGTTTTGTTTTTGATTCACAAAAGATTTGTTGACTTTTATGAATAGTTTGAATTGAGCATACTATGGTAAAAATAATACCTATACCAATTAGTATAAGTCGGCTAAATCAAATATCCGGGATATCTTTTCTCCATTGGAAATAAACACAGTTTAACGAAGACTATATTTTATTACAGTACTTTTCGATGATAGAATTATTTAGCGTACTTTTACTAATTAGTATAGATGACAAAAAGTTGACAATAGTTTTTCTTTTACATTTGATAAAAACCATTATTCAGAAAATGAGTAATAGAATATCTATATACATTTAAAAAATTATTTCTTTATTATAAAAACGTATTTAATAATCATGATAATGGAGTTATTTCTACTGTTATGCCTTGATATCATAATATTCTTATTACATATGATACAATTAACTGCTAGTAGTAACTTTTTGTAAATAAGTGATCACCAAATTGAGAACATATTTTTAAATGGTAAGGAAGACTGATGACAAGAAATTGTACGAGTATAGCAAAAAGACATTCGGAATAGATCTCATTTGTCCTCTGTAGAAAGGTACAAAAGTTCTTCCAAAAATAGGCTTGAGATTGTATACTTTTATGAATCGGGTTTAGGTCAGGCTATCCACTATAACCGAAGAAAAATATCTATTGAACCATCATTGATAGAGCATATAAAATCAGTGTTTAGGATAGACCCATTACCCGTATGTGGATTTCATACTGTATCTGCAATTGTACTTTTGTCTGTTTGCTCTATCCACTAATGGTATACTATAACTGTAAGAAGGATGAATCTGATCTAAAATCCATAAAATACATGCTTTGGACTGGCTGCTGACATGGAGTTAAGGATAAACATGACGGATATTGAATTATGACCACGTCTCAGGTAGTTATCTTCAAATTCCTTGTTTTTATTTTTTTATATTGATCTACCCGGTTATTCTTCTACTTATTGTAATGTAATATGTGATAGATGGTATCCCATGGACATGTCCTTGTGCAATACACCTTTGGTCTGCCTGAAAGGTAGATGAAAGTATACTTTGGTATACCGGGCAAAATAGGGAGAAATGAGTTAGGATGATGAAATGGCTTCTAATCCAGCCTTATCTATATTCATCTCTTTTAATTCTATATCTCTGTTGTTAATAACGTTAAATCCTAAAAGTATTTCGCCTCTTATAACTAAAGATTGGTTGTAGATGAACCATTTCACAGAATCTGTTGGGTGATGCTATTTGAATGTATTTAGAATATGGAAGCATGAAACAAGGCAGATGTAATACATTCTTTGAGTTTTAAATTTATTAAAAGAACTGAATTCCATCTTAAAATATTAATTTATAAATATTATATCTGTAAATTATAAAAAGTGGAGATCAAAGAAATTCTATACGATGAGATTGATAAGATAGGTAAAAATCATATTAGAACTCGGTTAACAAATGATATTTCTAATTCTAAAACTATAATTGATTTACTTTTAAATAATTGTTCAAATTTGCTTGATAAAAATAATATCTATGAAGATGAATATGTTTGCTTTAGCGAAGCATTATTGCATTTTATATTAACCATGTCTATGATTCCTGCCGAGCGAAAAATTACTATAGATGATATCCCAGTTGACATTCTAGTTCCAAACTCTAAAAATCTTAAAATGGATAATGATAATGCAATAATAATACATTTTTTAAAAGATAGACACGAGAATATTGACAAAACAATTACAAAATTATTCTCTATACAAAAAAATATACACAATATTTGGCTAGTTACCTCTTCGTTATCGTCTTCCAATTTACCGCAAAATATAGATTTAGATATCCATATCTTTGTTGTCTATCCATATCTATCTAAACCCAATGATAATCAGCAGCAGCAGCAGCAGCAGCAACATGATTATAGATTTATTTTTCCTTTTTCTGAAATCTTGATTAAAATTGATGAATTTTTAAAAAAAATTAATTATAGTGGACTAAAAATATTTTAACAAATTGATTATTCTGAAAATTTAGTATAATATAGTATCTCTATTTATTTTTCCAATTTAAATAGCACCAATCAATCAATTTGCAAATATTTTAGGGGATTTAAATTGGAGCCAGAAACGAAAGAGAAAAAGGAGGGAGGAAATAAAGATAAGAAGAAAAAAGAGAAGAGCAAGAATAAAAAAAAATATTTAATAGAATTTCGGGGATCTAAATCTCAATACGAAGAAATCAAAAGCTATTTTGATAGTTTACCTTTTGATTTAATTATTTTTGGATTGAAATTTTCATATAATAGAAATAAAGCAACTATTGGGGGATTTTTGAATCCTGGTCGAAAAAGTATTGTAAAGAGAGAAACTCAATTACTAACTAATAAACAAGCTCAGATAAGAATAAAAAATTGGAAAATAATGATAAAGCGTTACCGTGAAAAAGGGTATAGCTATCCAACTATTTCAAGAATAAAAAAACAAATAAAAAATATCTCATCAAAAAAAAATCAAAAACAAACTTAAAATAAAAAAAATAATAATTTAATAAAGTGAATTGCTTTCAGATACTTTTGGTTCTATATTGGAACTTGGTAAATCTGGAAACTTGTCCTTCATGCTTTGTTCAACTATTGCACTAGCTTCTTCTATAATTTTCATGGCATCTTCACTTATACTATTTGTATTGCCCGTTATTTCTGCTGTTTGAGGGATTTGTCCTGATTCATTCATAATTCCATTTAATATGTCTGTTATCTTTCCAAATGACTGACCTGCTTCAGGCATCATAGATGTTAATCCTCCTTGTATATTTTTTATAACTGACATTGCTGGGCTTAATGTTACTATTACATCACCTAGTTCGGTAATTGTATTCAATCTTAATTGTATCTGTTCCAAAGCTAATTTGGCAGATGTGATCATTTTATTCATTTTTCTTATCTGTGATAATTCGTTTGATAGTATCTTGGCATATTGGCTATCATGACTTTGCATAGCACTGATTACTCTTTTAAAAATTACTTGATCTTTTTCTTCCATTTTCATGGACATGTTCTCTAATTTGGAGATTTGTGAATGGAGCCTTTTTTGAGCTTCTTCAATTCGGGGTTTCAAAGGGGACGGAGGTTTAATATTTTCTAATAATTTCATACCTACATTGTTTATTTCATTTTGCGGTTTTGTCCATTTGTTACTAAAAGACATCTTTCTTATGTACCCATTAATCATAGCATATTTTATTTATAAAAAGAGAGTTTTTTCTAATTCAGTATCCATAGATACTATTGTATGCGGTTACAAATACATATTCAATTTTCGTTCTCATCTTTTTTAATTATATGAACAGGAAAGGCACCACAAACATTGCAAAAACTCCCATTCCATATAAAATTTGATTGACAATGTGGACATTTTCGTATATCTTTTTCGAGATAGGTAGATTTATCTTCAATAGGTGGACAATAAAATTTTCTATACATTTTGTAAAAATATAGATGCTCCTTATTCCTGATTTCTACCTTTTCTTCCATTCTTATTTTTTTTATTTCTTTGATATATTCACCGTCATAATTATCATTTGTCATCAAGTTATTTTCTATGTGAGATTGTAAATTAGTAACTCCAGAACCAATTTCCAATGGGGTTTTTTTTCTCCAAACTATTTCTTTTCCTAAAATATCTTCATAACATTTTCTTAAAAAAAATTTTCCATAGTATATTCCATTATGTGTTGATATTTTGTTATTTAATGGTATTTTATGTGAGAAATCAACAATTTCTTTTTCTAGGAAGGGAAGAAATATTTTTAACCCTATTTTTTTTGATAGTTTAAGAGAAATAAAATCCATATTTTTTATAATTGAATTAATTTTTTGTTGGATTTTTATAGGTTGGTTAACGTATCGATTAAGGAGAAGAAAATTATAACCTGCAAAAAGCTCATCAGCCCCATCACCTAGTACAAGGGAATTTATATCGAGATCCTTTGCAGTTTTAAACCCCATTAACTGAACTACTGAATTTTTTAAAAAGATAGGATCGAATGTTTTAAAATCTTTTACTAATTCTTCTATATTTGCTAAAATTTCTTCAAAAGATACAATTATTTTATAATGGTTCATAGTGAATTTTTTTTTTACTATTAGAGAGGAATAAAAATAATCTGGAGAGTTCTTGTCTATTGTTATAGTAATTGAATTTGTAGGCCTAGTATGATATGCAATTATACTGCTATCCAATCCTCCAGAAAGCAATATTCCATCATGATTTTCTTTTACACAAATATTGGAAAATAAATCTATAAATTTTTGACATGCATCATCATCATCATTATCATCATCATTCAAATGTTTCTTTTATTAATTAATAAAATTTAAGTTTATAAATCTAGATACTGAAACTTTAAAAGAACATTGATTTGAAAGTAGAAAAAAAATGTATTAACCCTGCTTGTGCATTATCCTATTCCATTAATAATGATATTTATCGATGTTCATCATGTAGTTATTTACTTGATATAGAATATTCTGAACACCCTGATAAATCCTTAATTGAGACCTTTTTCCAGAGGCGAAATCCAAACGGAAATATTTTCAATGAAAGTGGAGTTTGGAGATTTAGAGAGCTAATAAATTTCGTAAATATAGATACAGAAGACATCGATGAATGCTCTAAATATTTTGTATCTTTGGATGGTTCTGAGGGAAGACTATCTAGGCCTTATAAGATGAGCAAAGTTGCTAATTATGTTAATATGCCATCTGATAATCTTTTTCTTCAGCCAGAAGGGTATAACCCCAGTGGATCTTTTAAAGATAATGGTATGGCCGCAGCAGTGACCCATGCAAAGTTGTTATCTATTAAAAAACTAATTTGCGCCTCAACCGGTAATACCTCTGCTTCGGCTGCTATGTATGCTTCTAACGAAGGTTTGGACTGTGAAGTGTATATACCCAAAGGTGAAATCGCGCCCGGTAAATTGGGACAGGCTTTTCAATTTGGAGCACAAGTAATTCAAGTTGAAGGAAATTTTGACGATGCACTTTCAAAATCACTTGATATCGCTGCAAAAGAAGGTGGTTACACCGTAAATTCTTTAAATCCGTTTAGACTGGAAGGACAAAAAACTATTGTATTTAGAATACTTGAGCATTTAAATTGGAATCCGCCAGATTGGATTGTTTACCCTGGTGGGGCACTTGGAAATATTTCAAGCTGTGGAAAAGCACTGATTGATCTTTACAATTGGGGGTGGATAAAAAAGATACCTCGTGTTCTAGTGGTTAATGCAGTTGGAGCTAATACTTTTTACGAATTAGTAAATGGTTTATTTGAAAATACCAAACTTGCCTGGAACAATGGAAAACCTGATATTACTTTAATTGAAAAATACTATAAAAAACAGAGCCAAGATAAACGTTTTCCAAAAACTCCGGCTACTGCAATACAGATCGGAAAACCTGCAAATATTATCAAAGCATTGAGAACTATAGAATTTACAAATGGCATAGTGGAACAAGTCGAGGATGAAGATATGATGGATGGAATGTCCGTAGTGGGTATAAATGGATTTGATTGTGAGATGGCCTCGGGTTCTGTACCTTCTGGAATAATGAAATTAAGAAAAAAGGAAATTATACAAAAAGATGATATAGTTGTAGGTGTATTAACCGGAAGACAAAAGGATCCATCTATGATAATAAAATATCATTCTGATAAATCAAACAAATTTGCTATACCTCCAAGGGATTTATGATATTATTTTCTTATTTTCTTATTTTCAAAAATACTTAAAGATGATAATATTGCATTTGATTTATCTTCTGTTTCTTTGTATTCGTTTTCAGGGATAGAATCTATTACGATCCCAGCACCAGATTGATTATATCCTTTATTTTTATTGATAAATAGTGATCTAATGGTTATGGCAAAATCACACGATCTGTTAAAAGAAAAATATCCAATTGCACCTGCATAAGGTCCTCTGCTCTCTGGTTCTAACTCATTAATTATCTCCATCGATCTAACTTTAGGGGCCCCACATACAGTGCCTGCAGGAAATACTGCTCTAAATGCATCAAATACACTGTATTTGTTATCTAGGTAACCAGTTACATGAGAAACGATATGTTGAATGTGACTGAATTGTTTAACGCTCATAAGCTCATCCGTGTTAACAGTGCCATATTTGCAAACTTTTCCTAGATCATTCCTTGCGAGATCAACTAACATTGTATGTTCTGCTATTTCTTTTTCGTCGTTGAGCATTTCTTTTTTATATTTTTCTGTTTTATGTCTATCTTTTGAGACTGGTCTTGATCCTGCTATAGGATAAGTTTCAGCTTTTTTATTGGTAATTCTAAGTAACATCTCCGGACTTGAGCCAATAAGTATATGTTTGTTTAATTGGAAAAAAAACATGTATGGTGATGGGTTTATTTTTCGGAGGGTTTGATAAAGAAATAGGGGATTACCATTACACACAAATTTTATTTTTTTTGATAATACTGTTTGAAATATATCTCCCTTATTGAGATATTCTTTCACCTTTTTCACCTTTTTCACAAATTCTTTTTTCTCGATATTTCTGCTTAATTTGTTAAATGTAAATTCAAGATTTTTTTCATTTTCTTTTTTATTTTGAATGATATTACTTTTTATAATTTTTTCAATATTTTTTAATCTTGATTTTTTATAGTAGAAGTACTCTAATTTGTTTTTATCATGATCATATATTATTCCATCGGTATATAGACCGAATTCCATTAGTGGAAAATATTTGTTATTTTTTACATGGATGTTTTCCCAATATTTAATTGATTCATAATTTATATAACCTACCAATCCCCCAACGTATCGATAATCTTTTTTCTCGATCGAAGGAAAATATTCATTAATATTGCTTAAGGGATCAATAATTGAAATGTTCTCTATTATTTTTTCTTTTTTGAAGATTAACAATTTTTTCGAAAGACATTTAATTTTATAGTTTGGTTCAAACCCTATGATTGAAGATTTGATTAATTCTTTAGGCCCGTCAAGAGATTCAAAAATAAAAATATCATTATAATTGATGTATAATTTTTTAAATATTTCAAAAGTATTTAAATTAGTATTTAGGTTTTCAAAAATGGGTTCACCTTCAATATTCAGTATTTTTTTTAATTTATTACTCAAATAAAGATCTCCTTATCTATCTTAAATCCTCTAAATTGTCTTCACTATAAGTACCTTTAACAGACAAAGGTTTCCTACCAATAAATCCTTCATTTTTGCCATGCCAAAATCTGATCTTCTCTTCCTCAATTTTCCAGCATAACCATACTTCTTCATCAAATCTTTTAGATGGAAAGTCAACAAGACCTTCATCTAAACTTTTAATCAATATGCCAAATTCTTCTATTTCTTCTACTTCTTTATATAATAAAGATATTGTTTTGTTAAGCTCTTTTTTTTTATCAAAAAAAATCTTAAATGATTGATATCCGTCTATTATATTATTTAATTCATTTTGAATTAGTATAATTTCATTTCTTTTATCTATAATTTTATTAAATCTCCTTTTAATTTCAGGCAAGAGTTCGTTTGCTTGATCGGGAGTATAGAAATTAAACATCTTTTATTATATATTAAAATATTATTTATTTCTATATTATTATATCCATGTTATAAAAAACATTTAAAATTTTTAATATATTTATTGAATGTGGAAAACAATGATGGATTTTCTGTTGTTGATGATGGAGTAGGTAGAAGTAGTAGAGAAAACAAAATTAATCAAAAAAAAAGTATTATACGAAATAAAAAATATTTGTTTAAAAAACATAATTACAAATCTGTAATTGATTCATTAAATGCCTTAGAATTTGCTTTTTATAATGCTAGTCCAGATAAAATTGTAAAAGAAAAAACTATTTGTTTAAATTCTCATTTTTTAATAAAAGATATCAATAATCATAACAAAATTTTTTACCTTGATGATAAAAGCTCGCTCTTTGTCATTAGTGTAGGAAAGGCATCTGTAAAAATGTTAAAATCTATTTTGGAAATCTTTAAAGAAAAAGTTAAAAATGCTATATTAATTATGCCAAAAGGTCAAACACTTGATCATAATTATTTTGAAAAAAGGTTGCTAGAAAAAGAAAGAATTCTTATAATAAAGTCCTCTCATCCAATCCCTGATAATAATAGTTTAGAGGCGTCTGAAAAAGTTATCCAATTATTATCTCAAACAAAGGGGAATGATGTGATTATTTTTTTAATATCTGGTGGTGCATCATCATTATTAGTATCTCCAATAGGTAACCTAACATTAGATGATAAAAAAACTGTAAATAAATTATTAATAAATTGTGGAGCAAATATAAAAGAAATCAATATTGTAAGGAAGCATTTATCGAAAATTAAAGGAGGAAATATGTTAAGGTACATAAACAATGAATGTTGTGTTATAAGTTTAATTCTTTCTGATGTGGTAGGAGATTATTTGGATACTATTGGATCAGGTTTGACTACTTTTGATGAATCCACATATTTAAATGCAAAATATGTATTAGAAAAATATTTTCTATTAAATCTTGCTGACTATACTATGGAAAAAGTTCGAAAAATAATAAATCTTGGTACGAGATATATGATACCTGAAACCTTAAAACCTAAAGAATTTTTTGAGAAAGATGTTAACAATTTTATAATAGGTAACAATTATGAATTTTGTGGTTTTTTAATTCGGTATTTAAAGAAAAAAGGTTATAACGTTCTATATTTAGGTTCCGGATATGATAAACATTTACCTGAATTTATAGATGATTCTAAAGAAATAGTAAAAAAATATTTGAAAGAAAATAGTTGTATTTTAATGGGGGGTGAGATAACTAATACAGTTAATAAAAATAATGTAGGCAGAGGTGGGAGAAACCAAGAGGCTCTATGTCTTTTACTCGATTTTTTCTGTAATTATAATTCTAACGATTACTCTATAATATTTATAGGTACAGATGGTATTGATGGAAATACCCCGGCAGCGGGCGGGTTAATTTCCCCTACCACCATCGAGTTTTTAAAAAGAAATAAAATAGAAATTAATAAATATACTGCAGGACATGATTCCTACAACTTACTTCTACAGCTTTACTCTAATATTTTTACCGGGTATACAGGTACAAATTTTAATGATATTTATCTGTACATAAGGAAATAATAAAATTGGTGACTTTAAATTTATTTGAAATTAAATTTATTATTTATTTTATTGTCCAATCTATAGATATGTCTTGATATAAGCCGTTTGGTAATATTCTTCTAATTGAAATAGGTAATGTTTTTTTATCCAATTCAAATTTGGCTATCATTATAGTATCTGTCATTTCTGTTGGAATTTTGCATAAAGTGGGGGCACCCAGAGATAATTGTAATGATCTTGCTCCCGTAATTCTTGCCTTTTCGAATCTTGTTAACCTGGCAGGACCTATAAGAATCTTGTTTTCCTTTGAAAATATTTCTTTGAGCTTAAATTCAGTTTCCGCGTCATAGATTTTATATTCTATCTTTTCTTTTGAGGTATCTTTTTTGGCTTCTAAAGTGTTTTTATCACTGTCAATATTTTCTGAATTTTGAATCTCTTCAATTTCGTCTTCATTTTTTTTCACTGTTGATTTCTTTCTTGTCCTTTTAACAGCCACTGTTATGAAAATTCATTAAAATATATAATTAAATGTTGCTGAAAGTTCATATTTATAAACTTTGATATATTTTATATGTCTAAAAATATATCCAGTGTATCACGAATACCTATTATACTAACATTAAATAATACTGTAAAGATGGATGGAGAATTAATTAGACATCTTTCTCCTCTAACTATCAAAAAAGTTTTAAACCATTTACCTATAAGTCAATTAATTAACAATTTTCAAAAAAAATTTCTTCAATTAAAATTAGAATTGGATATTGGGCTTGAAAAACCTCAAAGTAGTTTTAAAAAGGGAGATATTGCTTTTTCATCCATATCTAATTGTATTTATATTTTTTTAGAAGATTATACTCATAGCCAAAAACAATTCAGTCATATGGGATTTATTAAAACACAAAATTTGGACGAACTTGTAAAAACAAAAGCTGGGGATATTCTCACTATTCAAAAAATTTAACTAATTCTATTACTAATTTTCTGATAAATTTTGTGGCCGCTATATCCTCCTACATTTATAACAATATTTTTGTTTTCCAGATTTTTTATAAAATTATTAGCTACAGATATCTTTACACCCAATGTCCTTGCTAACCCATGAATTGTAATAGCTTTCATAGATCCAATAGCTTTCATTCCTTGGTTTTCTTCAATCAATACTGATAACTTTTGTTTCTGTTGTGGTTTGGCAGGTGTTGCTGATTTTTTTGTTTCATCTTTTTTAGTGTTTTTATTATCTTGTGATTTTGATGCATTTGATTGGGTAGGTTTCTTTTTATTGCCGCCCATTAATAATATATTATCAAATCATAATTTATACCTTTAAATTTTATTTCTAGTATTACTTGGCTGAATTGGGTTTAATTTTTATAGTTATTTTATATCTTGTTAAAATATCTTTGCACCTATTTCTAATCGTTACCTCAGTTACTCCAGCTAATTTAGAGATATCGAGTTGTAAAATATTCACACCGAGTAATATTGATGCTAAATAAAGATAAGCTGCTGCCATTCCATTTGGTAGTTTCCCATCTGATAGTAGGTGATTTTCAGTTTTTTTTGCTATTTCTAAAGCAAGCCTTTCAACTTTGGCATCAAAATTGGACAAATTTGCTAATTTGGAAATATATTGGCTAATACTTATTATTTGAACATTGGAAATTCTAGAACTATGGTTTAGTGTAGTCTTTTGAATATTTTTTATCTGTTCTTTATTGCTGTGAATTTCTTTTGATTTTCTAATTTCATCTTGTTGATTTTTTATATCTTCTTCTTCACAAATCATCACCATTGATCTATAATATTTTGAAGTCAGTTTTAGGCTCCCACTATAATCCTCGTTTGTAGTGCATAATTTAATAATTTCACTTAAAGATCTTATTATGGAGCAAATTTTACACGCATAAAATATCACAGCTGCGGCCATACAGATAGATGATTTTCCCTTTGTATCGCATTTATTTTCATAAATTCTATATATCATTGCAGCGGTTTCGCAAACTACATTTGGAAAAGATCCTGCAGAACATATTTCATTTATTTTGGATAACACATTTGATAATCTTCTTTCCTTCGGATTTGAAATTCTTATTATGGTATTCCATTTCCTTAGATTTATAAGCGATTTTTTTACCTGGTCATCTAGTCCCTTCCCGGAGTAATCCTTTCCATTATAATCTATTTCTGTATGTAATCCAAAATCATGATATGATAAACTATTCGATCCACTAGCTCTTGCAATAATATTGTTATTATGAGAATTGTTATTATATCCATCATATCCATAATCCTCCAATTGTTCTTCGATGACATATCCACATGTACTACAAATGAATTCGCCTTTTATATTATCATGGATAATGTTTGCATGGCACTCTGGACAATTATTCTTAAAGTTTAATTTGTTATACAAATATATCCATCCTATTTTTTATTTCTTTTTATTTTTGTTTTGGAGTTATATGATTTTGACCTATAGCTTTTCCTTGGATTTTCATAAATGAATACTTTTGTACCGGTTAATTTGTTTCTTTTCTGAATGTTTGAAATAACTGACGCATATGGTGAATCAACCGGACCTAATAATTCGGAAATCTTGCCAATATATTTTACCTGGTCGTCAGATATGCTCATACCTGGTTTTATAAACGGTTTATATTTGTATATTTTAACAATTAATCTCCCGCTTTTTGAAAAATGTAAAATTTCCCCCAATAGTTCCATAGACAACTGTTTATTCCTAATGACTTACATTCTCTTCTGTCAAATAAAGCTATCAAAATGATAAACAAGAATGACATATATTATTATAAATTAAGGTCATGACGGGATTTGGACCCGCGACCTAAGGTTTACAAAACCTTCGCTCTGCCAGGCTGAGCTACATGACCATAAAATTATTATCAATTAAAATCACTAATTAAAAGCTTTTGTATTTATTATGTTCTTTAGCTGATTAATTAATTATGGATGAACAAAATAGAATAAAATATAATGTATTTACAGCTATTGTTAACATAGAAAATAAAAGCTTTCTAGATGATCCTGAAGGTGAAACCATATTAAACGATCTTATCCTAAAAGAAGGCTATCATAATATTATATCCGTAAGAACAATTAAATCTTTAAAAATCGAAATAGAAGCAAAAAGTATTGATGAGGCGAAAATAAAGATAAAAGAAATGTGTGATAATTTAAGAATTTATAATCCAATCGTAAGTGATTGTAAAATTATAATCAAAAGAAATCGATAAATTATGATCAAAAGATCTAAACTTTTAAAAATACTATGAAGATATTTATTATAATATGAAGGATTATGATAGTGTCATTCTATGGTTAGACTATTATAATAAAGGTTTATCTCGAACTAAAGGTAGGAAAATTCCAAAATCATTAGCAATATATGATCCTCTGCTGTCTGAATTACTCGAAGCGGCTGTTTCATTAGGGTATAATATTACTAAAGATCAAATAAACGACAGTGCTAGGTTTCCACGAAGACCTCATATTAAATCGGGATATGTTATGTTATCTAAAAACAATATGTTAAAAAATAAAATTTTGAAAGACATAGCAGGGAAAATGATTCTAAACAGATCAAAGCAAAAAAATAAATGAGATTGTTTTCATTTGCTGTCAATTTTTTAAAAATATAAATATTCAGTTTAAATAATATAAAATATATTGTGTGTTTTTTTGATGAGGATGCTAATTAGAACAAGGGATCAATAATAAATTGACGATAGAAAATATTGAAAAAAATGACATTATTGAAACAAATAGTAATAATTCAATCAAGGTTGTTTCTACCGTAAATTCGGATAAAATTGAAAAGACCGACTTTTCGAATATTACGATGGATTTTGAAGAAAAGATGGAAAAACAGATTTTACAATCTCTACCTCAGGAAGCTCTAATAACCTGTGCCAAATTGGAGGGGACTAATATTGCTCTTTATACAAAAAACCCTGAATTTTCGTTAACCGAACTAACACTGCATCTATCCGCTCTATCAAAATCATTAAAAAAAAGATTTATTATAAGAACCGACCCAAACATCCGTTTAACTGAAGACGAATCTCGTTCAGCTATAACTAAAATATTGCCTAAAGAAATTTCTGTATCCGTAATTTTTTGTGATGATGCCACAGGTGAAGTAATATTGGAAGTAAATAATCCTGAGGGTATAACCTCTGATATTTTTTTAAAGATAGCTAAGGTAACTGGTTGGATAACTCATACCAGGCGTTCACCTCATATTCCTTCTAATAGCATAAAAAATATACATTCTACATTAAAATCTTCTTCGAAAGATAGGCAGATCTTTTACCAAAATTTAGGAAAACGAATTTTTAGACCTACTTTATTATCAAACAATCTTCTTAAACTAAATGAAGAATATTCCAAAGGAAATAATGGTAAAGATGCTTTTACTCGCCCATATTTAGCCGATCAAATCTCAAAAAGTTATACTATTGGACCATCTAATAACTACAAATACAATAATCTCAAAGAAGTTTTAATTTATTGTTTGGGTGGCGTTAAGCAAGTAGGTAGATCATGTTTTGTTGTAGTAACACCTGAAAGTAAAATCATGTTAGACTGCGGGATAAATCCTGGAGAAAATCAAAGTTATAATGCTTATCCTCGAATCGATTGGTTTAATTTTAATTTAGATGATCTAGATGCAATAGTTATTAGCCATGCGCATATAGATCACCAAGGATTTTTACCTGCGCTTTATAAGTTTGGTTATAAGGGTCCGGTATATTGTACCGAGCCTACATTGCCATTAATGAATTTATTACAGATGGATTCTGTTAAAATTAGTAAAAGTAATGGGACCTATTTGCCATATGAACTTAGGGATGTGAATGAAATAATTAAACATTGTATACCTATACCATATGGAAAGCCTACTGATATTTCGCCTGACATTACAATAACCTTAAATAATGCTGGACATATAATGGGGAGTGCAACGGTTCATATCAATATTGCGGGGACCCATAATATTTTATATACTGGTGATTATAAATATGCAAGAACCCAATTATTAGATAGTGCAATTTCAAACTATCCCAGAGTAGAGACAATTATTACAGAAAGTACATATGGTGCAAGTACTGATGTTATGCCAGAACAGTCTACTGTTTATAATACATTTACCGAAAGTATTAATCATACATTGAAACAGGGTGGTAAAGTTTTAATACCAGTACCAGCTGTTGGCAGAGCTCAAGAAATCATGCTTGTTTTAGATAAGGAAATGCGAGATGGCAGATTGATTGAATCCCCTATTTTTATAGAAGGTATGATTTCAGAAGCAAGTGCCATACACATGTCTTATGCTCATTATTTAGGATACGAAGTCAGGAAATCTGTAACGCAGGGCATAAATCCATTTCTATCATCTTATTTTACGGTTATAAATGGCCTTGGTAAAAGAGATGAAGTTTTTAATGATGATTCTCCATCAATTATTATGGCCACATCCGGAATGTTGGAAGGCGGACCTTCGGTGGAATACTTTAAAGAGATTTCTCCAAACCCTCGAAACAAAATAATTTTTGTATCTTATCAAATAAATGGTACATTAGGTAGACGGGTTCTTGATGGAACTATATCTGAAGCAAGTATGGTTGAAAAAAATGGAAAAATGAAAGTTGTTCCAGTTAGGTGCTCAAAACAAAAAATTGATGGATTCAGTGGACACAGTGATTTTAATCAAATATTGTCTTTTATTTCAAAAATTAAACCAAAAAGAGTATTGGTAAATCATGGCGAAAAATCAAAGTCAGAAAATGTTGCTAGCAACATCTACTCCCGTTTAAGAATAAGATCTAGTGTTCCAGATAATAGGGAAATAATAAAATTGAGGTAGTTTTCGATAAGTTTTTTCCTGTGTTTGATGTTTTAAAGTTTGATCTGATTTGGCAATAAGATATAGATGTAATAATTGTAATATTGTATTAAGCGGAGAGGGGGCATCGCGACACTATTTGGCTAATCCTGACCATAAATTAGAAAAACTTCCGCCTCCGCCAAAACCCCCTAAATCCTCCTCTTCTGAATAATTTCTCTTTTTATTAAAAAACGAATGTCTTTTTACTCTCTAATACTTTCTAAGGCTGAAACAACTTGCCAAAGAGAAGTTCTAATATGCGATTGCATTTGAGGATTTTGAGTTACACCATCCAGCATACTAATGGCATTTGCTGCCCTGACCGAAATGCTGCCTCCTTTTTCATCTTTTAAAATCATCAAAACCTCTCTTATCATATTTCTGATGTTCCTTTGTATATTACTATTTTTGGTTAATGCATCAAGGGTTATTGTTGCATTATTTAACCTTTCTAAATTTTCTTTTTGTTTTAATTCTTTCTTTGTTGCTGTCATTACGCATTACACATATTAAAAATGACTTAAATCATATTAATAGCTTTATTTATAAATTTAATTTTATATGTAATTGTAAATAACTTTATTATTAAAATATTTGATAGGTTTTATAATTGGATAAAAGGGATTCAAAGAATGAATAGATTATTAATAGTTTTGATATTTTGGTTATTAGGTTTTATTGGTGGCATAATAGGCTACTTTATTTTGCCTTTTATATCTAATTTTTTTAAATCTTTTATCCCAAATCTTTTATCAACATTTTTTCTAGAAGCATTACTCGCTGGAATAATTGGTTCAATAATAAGTACCGTTGCAATTCTTTTTTGGGCAAGTAGATCAGCTAAAGAGTTTTAATATTTAGAACTACATCTTTTTATGTTTATATATTTAAATAATCAAAAATTTGAGTAACAATGGTAATTGAATTTTTATTAGGTTTTTTTATTTCTTTATTTGCTGGAATAATTGGATCTATGGTTGGAATAGGTGGAGGGATTGTTATAACGCCTTTTTTATCTTATTTTAATTATTTACCTTCGCAAATATCTTCTACTAGTTTGATGGCAGTATTTTCAACCAGTTTGTCTTCTTCTTTTTTTTATTATAGAAAGAAATTACTTTCTAAAAAAATAGGATTAATTCTTTCAGTATCCTCTATACCTGGAACTTATTTTGGGGTTATAATTTCTAAATTGTTCTCATTATCTGAATTTAGGTTTTATTTTGCCTTTATTTTAATAGCTACATCCATTTATCTAATTTTAAAATCAAAATTAAAAAATAAAAATCATTTCAATTCTACTAATTATCATCAGGTTATAGTCAATAAAAACGATATTTCCCTTATAAAATTGCTATTTATAGTCATATCTTCTTTTTTTGCCGGAATATTGTCTAGTAGTTTTGGAATAGGAGGTGGGATTATTTTTGTCCCTTCGCTAATAATACTTTTAGGTTTCGACATGAATCAGGCCGCTGCTACATCTCAATTCGCGTTGTTATTTACTTCTCTATCTGGTCTATTAATTTATATTTATTATGGATTCCCAGATTACTTTATAGGCATAGTTCTGTCAATTGGTTCGCTGATAGGTGGTTCAATTGGTGCTAAAATATCTCCAATAGTTCCTTCAAATATTTTACTAAAAATATTTTCAGCTGTTTTAATAATTGTTTCTATAAAATTACTTTTTGATGGATTTACCTTATTTTAATTGTTCTTTTATCTGGTTCGATATGGTAAAAAACTTTTAATTTTGATTATCTTTTTTTTGTCTTATTGATAAATCTAGCTATACTAATTTCAGGTAGAGGTAGCAATATGGCTGCTATTCTAAATGCCATTGAAAATAAACAGATTACGAATGTAGATAAAGTGGTAGTAATTGCAAATAGATCTGATGCTGTTGGATTGCAAATTGCAAAAAATCTTTATGGAGTTCCTACTGAAATAATTCTAAAAAAAAACTTAACAAATGAGGAATTTGACATTAAACTTTTAGACATTTTAAAACTATATAATGTAAATACCTCTAATGGATTAATTTGTCTTGCCGGGTTCATGCAAATTCTTGGTGAATTTATTGTTAATATGTATGCACATCGTATCTTAAACATCCATCCTTCTTTGCTACCTTCCTTTAAAGGATTAAATGCTCAAAAACAAGCACTAGATGCTGGAGTAAAAATTTCTGGATGCACTGTTCACTTTGTTGATACTGCTGTTGATAATGGACCAATCATATTACAGAAATGCGTTCCCATTTTTGATAGTGATAATGAAACCAGTTTATCCAAACGGATTCTAGGCGAAGAGCATAAAATATATAAAGATGCTATTAATTTGTTTATAGGCAATAAACTAAAGTTTAAAGGTAATCGAGTATTTATATCCTAATATGTGGCTGTTTTAACCCCTTATCTTTTTATCCATGTCCAACATAAATTTAGATATTTCTTCTTTATGTACATTGAGATATTCTTGTCCTTTTTCTCTTAATCTGCTGTTAAATAACCTTATTTCTCTATGCTCTTCAAAGAAATTATCTAGAATTACTGTTCCATGTAATATCGGATTCAATAGCTTATCAATACTATTTATCAATAAACTCAACTCTCCCCTTTCAGCATATGATGAAGCTTCATTTAGAATCTTGCTTATATCTTTTAATTGTTGAGACGAAAAAAATATTTCTTTTTTTCCTTCAAAGGATTTATGTGATGATCTTTTTTCCATTCCAACTTTTGCAATGAGTTCTTTGGATAACTCGTACTGTTCGTCGCTCCTAGTAAATGTTCTCTTAATATTTTTAAACAACAAACCTTTATTTGCTAATCTTGATGTTGCGTCTTGGATCTCTTCTCTGCTTAGACCTGTTACCCATATTATCTTTCCAAGGTAGTCATTTCCTTGCCTTATCGATTCTAATATCACTACCTCTATAATTCTTTTATAATCTTCTTCCATGTGTGCATTCATAAAATCTTTATCTTTGACAGCTTTTTTGGCATTAGATATATCTAATTCGATAGATTTTTTTAAAGCTTCCATACCCTCGGATATTTTGCCATATAATGTTAAATAACATGCATAATTGTACCATGCCATAGATATATTGGGATTTAAATCTATTGCCTTCTCGCAGCAATTTATAGCCTTTTCATAGCTTTTTGTTTTATAATATACCAATCCTTTTAAATTCCATATTTCGGGATCATTGATACTAATTTCTAAAGCTTGATCAAAAAATGTTAAAGCAAGATTGTATTCACGTAAATTAAAATGAGAATATCCTTTTTTAATTATTGCATCTACAAAATGGGGATCAATTCTTAAAGCAAGATCAAAAGTTTTAATTGCCTCTTCAAATTTTTCTTCAGACATTTTACTAACACCTTTTTTATACAAATTGACTTTCTGTATATCCTCTGCAGTTATTTTATGCCCGCTTGGTTGGGAAGATTCTATTACCTTTTCTGAAGATAATTTCCTCCCAAAGATCTTTTCCATTTAAATAACTTAATGTATACCAAAGATAAATAGATTTATCTTTTAAAATAATGATTTGAATTTAAAACATTTCTTAAATTTTAAAAACTAAAATGTGGGAATACTGGTATTGGTAACCTTTGCAATAATGCCACTAAATGCAAAATTTACTAGCAAAAACCATCCCCATAGGAATACCTGACCAGGAATTTTACATGGTCCTTTTATAATTTGAGCAGCATGAGCATTATGTATAAGTTGTGCTGGATTATCATTATTTACATTCGCGCTTGAACAGGTAATGTATGGAATTGCTATAGGAGATAAAGCAACAGTTTGCCCAAAAATGGAAGGAAAAACAAAAATCCATAGCATAAAAGAAGGTATCATATACAGCATCATTGGCCTCATTTGTTGCTGCTGCATTTCCATACTCATTTTGTTCATTTGAGATTGCTTTTTCTTTAATTCATCAATAAGTACTTTATCCTTTTTTTTTATTGCTTCTGTATATTTTTTTCTCCATTCTCCAGTTTCTTTCATGACTGTTTTCATTTTTTCTATATTTGTTGTTTTTCTTCTCAAAAGTGCCATGGCAGTGTTTAAGCCCATAGCTATTAGTGCAGCTACAATTGCAGATGAAACCATGTCTGGAAAAATAGGATGTGTTGTATAATGAGGGGTTAGACCGGGTAATTGTAATATAAAACTATTAAAAATATGGGTTATGTCTATCAAACTATGATGACTAAATTTTTTTAGGGTTATTAATCTTTTTACTTGTCCAATAATTACAAGAATTACATTTTATTAAGAGGAGTTATACCGATTATTTCCATACAATGATTCATAATTAAAAGAGATGAATAAAGTATTCTGATTCTGATAGTTTTTTTATTTCCCACTTCTTTTAAAATAGGTGAACTTTCGTAAAAATTATTGAACAAAGTTGATAATTTAAAAAGGTATTTTGCTATCAGTTTTGGTTCATAGTTATATGCTGATTCTTTTATGATTGTTGAGAATTTACACAAATGTGTGATTAATTCAATTTCGTTATTAAGGAGATCTAAATCTAAATCTGATAATTCAATCCCGCTTAATGAATCTATTTTATAGTCCATTTTGTCTATGATTCTCATACCCCTTGCATAAGAATATTGAATATAGGGCCCGGTATCACCTTCTAAACTTAAGGAGTCATTTATATCAAATGTGATAATCTTTCCCATATCTTGTTTAATAAAATAATATCTGATGGCTGAAATGGATATTTCTTTAGCGATAAATTTTGCTTCTTTTTCTGAAATATCTGGATTTCTTTTTATTACTTCGTCATAGGCTTTATTTATTAATAAATTTAATGCTGTATCTGCCTCTATAAAAATTCCTTTTCTTCCAGACATTTGCGTTGATTTTTTGTTCTCCCTATTAACTCCTAATAATTCTGCTGTTTTATTGCTTAAAGTGACCGGTTCATAGCCAAGATACCTATATTTTGTATTTTCTATACCTAACTTATTTAGAATTTCTAGCAATAGTGATTGTAATCTTTCTTGTCTAAAATCAATTATTGTAATAACCTTTTTAATTTTATCAAAATTAATTAAATTGTTAAAAGATGATGATTGTTCTTTTTCTCTTTTCATCTTTGTTTGGTACAAATTCGTATTATCCCATTGCTGTGAAAATATTTCAAATTCAAAAGGGTTTTCTATACACCCTAATTTCCACATAGCGTATGGAATATCCTTTGCAAAATAGGTGATTGTAGAATCACTTCGTACTAAAACTTTGTCACCTTCTTTTTGTGATTTGAAAATCCAACATCCTGCATTCCTACCAGTCGTTTCAAATTGGATGATTTGCTTTTCCTTTAATATTTTAAAAATACTTTCCCATAAATTAGACTGAATGATCTGAGATTCAAAATTTAAAATATCATAATGGCATTTTATATTCCAGCATGTTTGAAGCTGATCTATTAATATTCTATTTACTATTTGATGAGTAAAAAGTGATATTTGAGAATAAGGATTTTCTAACTCTTTTAATACGCTTTTTCTTTCTATTTCTAAATCTTGTCTTGTAGAATATAATTCGTTGATTTTTACATATACATAGTTTCCACAATAATGGTCAAACTTTTTACTTTCACTATTTCTCTTTTCTTCTTCTATAGGAATATTTGCATATCTAAATGCAACAATAATATCTGCAATCTGTAGACCTGAATCATCAACATAATTTAAAACTTTGACGTTATGCCTAGTCGATGAAAATAACCTATATAAACTATCGCCTATTACTGCATTTCTTATATGTCCTACATGTAAAGCTTTATTTGGATTGACACTTGTGTGTTCAATTAGTATTAAATCTTCGGGGGTACCAATAGTTGGCATCATTGTTACTTCCATTATTTTTAAAAAAAACATTTTTAAAAATCCTTTTAAATTGATCCTAAAATTGATAAATCCAGGTCTTTCGATGGAAACTGATTCAATTAGAGATTTATTTTTGTTTATAATTTCATATTTGGGTAATATATCATTTACAATATTTTTTGCTATTTCATATGGATTCTTTTTCTGGATTTTGGACAATAAAAATGCCAAATTACATGAAAAGTCTCCGTATTCTTTGAGTGGTGATTCTGAAACTTCAAAATCAATATCGTTTTCACTTAGATTGCAATATGGTAATACCTTTCTAATCAGATCCTTTATTTCTTCCTTGATAACTTCAAATAACATTTTCTTAATCTATTGTTTTTTCTCGAATGATTAAATCTAAAGCATTTATTAACCCTTCTCCGCTCTCGCCTTTTACTACAAACTTTGCCATTTTTTTTACTTTAACTTTGGAGCTTTCAAATGTTACGCTATTTTGACATAATTCAAACATTGGTATGTCTGTTTCACTATCTCCTATCGCAACTACTTCTGAGGTATTTATTTTTAAAGTGTTCAATAGATATTTTAATCCATATGCTTTGTTTATTTTTTTTTCATTGATATGAAAAGCATAATTACTATCAACTATTGACAGATCTAACTTATTTTCTTTTAATATTTTATTTCCCTTATCGATATCAAATGTTCTTGTTAGAACAACCTCGGTCATCCTTGGAAAAACTTGTTTGTTTTCTATATTATCAAATTCTTTTGCTAATAGGTTATATCCTATCATACATTTTTCTTTATCTGCTAAAAGTATGTGATCCGTGGGTGATTTAGTGATAACGCCGCCATTTTCGCCAATAGATATCTTTGTTGTTCCTCCGAATACTGATAAGATAAATGCCTCAGTTGATGATCTTCCTGTTACATATATGATTTTATAACCTAATTTAATAAGATATCTTAATTTAGATAATATTTCTAAATTAATTGCCCCATCTCCATTAATGGTTATTGTGCCATCTATATCTATTGCAAATAATTTGATTGTCTTCAAATAATCTTAATTTATAATTGTTATTACATAAAAATGCAATTTAGAAATATATATATTGTTTATTTATGAATGACAATTGTTTGAGTTTAGAAGTTGTATTATTGGAAGATAATAATAATGTATTATTAAAAAGACGTGAAATCAAATCAATAATTAAAAATGCAGTTGGTTCAATAAAAAGGCAAGATGCAGCAGAATTAGTCGCAAATAAATTAAATTTAGATAAAAAAAACATCTTACCTATATCCATCAAGAGCGAATTTGGAAATCCAAATATCATGACATTGATGTATTATTTTGATAATATGAACGAGGCAAAGAAACAAATTCCTCGCTATCTGTTCCTGAGGTCATTATCGAAAGATGAAAGGAAAAAAATAATAGATGAAGAAAAATCTGCACGACTAAAAGCTAAACAAGCCGCTGTTGCAGAAGCAAAATCTAAGAAAAAAAAATAAATTAAAATAGGAAATAATTAGAGGAATAAATATACAATGGCAAAAGATCCAAAAGGACAAACAAGCGTCTATAAATTCTATAAGATGGATGGTGATAAAATTGAGAGAACAAAAAGGGAATGTCCGCGATGTGGAAAAGGAATTTTTATGGCTGACCATAAAGAACGATATACGTGTGGAAAATGTGGATATACTGAATTTAAAAAAGATCATAAAAAATCTAAAACGAAATAATTATTATTTTTAGGATAGATTTGATATCTTTTTTCTAGTAAATTCGTCAATTTCTGTATTTGCCATGGAGGAAAATGACAGTTTTGTATAATTCTCCTCTATAGGTAATTTTTCAATCGGTAATTTCTTTTGTATCCACAATTTTAAGGATTTATTATTTAACTTTTCATCATTAAATCCATTTCCAAATTTTTTACTTATAGTTTTTGTTAGATATCTATCCCTTTTGAAAACCTTGTTATGATCAAACAGTTTTTCATTGTCTTTATAAATATTTTCAAATAAAGTATTGTGAAGAGTATCGGAAGTTATTTCCAAATTTATAATTTTGTTTAAAATGTCAAGGTAATGCAAAAATTCATGAGCTATTACAGATTGAATGGTCCCTTTTAATCCATAAATGACCAACGGTGTAAATAATTGAATAAAAATTTCTATTTTGTTTTCTCTATTACAAATTGGTATAGTCCTGGCATATATAATCGAAAATTGCTCGTATTCTAGTGGTGAGGTGGCTATTAATAAACTTGGTTCAATAAAATATTGTGGATATTCTATATCGGTTATTCTATATATTTTGTTAATTCCATCATCAATTATTGTTTTTCTTTTTAATATCAAATTATAAATTTTTTCCCCGATTAATTTATTCTCATAAGCTAGATTTACTTTAAATAATGGATCTATTTTTTTCAAACTAATATCCCGTTAAATTGTTATTTATAATTATATCATCTATATCAAAAAAAACACATTCGCATTTTTTATTTAGCAAATTAGATAAACAAGGCTCTATGAACTCATTTCCACCAATTAATTGTTTTATCGGTATTCCACTATCTAGAACCAAATTCATTTCAAAGTTCTTTTTATCTATCATTTTATAACTTGATGAGTATATTTTTTTTTTAACAATTTTATTTTTAAATCGATATTTTATTTCTCCTATTAATTTACAAATAATTTTTTCCAAATCTGCTTTTTCCAAGCTATCATCTATGACTTTAATTAAGGTTTTAATTTGAATTTTATACTTTTGATAAATTCTGGGATCATTAGTTGGTATTTCTAGAAAATTCAGAGATAACTTGTTTTTAATGTTTAACATTTTTTGAAAATTTCGATATTTTGGACTATTAATTTTCACTATAAAAGGTCTTCCGTTACCTAAAACTAGACTATCCTTATCTTCACTGCCAGACCATCCAATTTTGATGTCTTTAGAACCAGATTGTTTATATAAAAAATCTAAAATAATTTCCTCTATAGTAGTATTCCTGTATGTGTCAGAATTGTTATTAAGAATATGTTCATTATTGTTCATACTATTTTTTTTAAATCTTTGAATTAATCCTCTTTGATATTTATTATACCTTCCCAAAAGTACTATTTCTTTAGTTTTATATTTTATCTCGTAATTTAATTTAATATCTACGGATATTTCTATTCTAATATCAGGATTAAGATGATTTAATGTAGATCTTGTTTCTTTTATAACTTCATTCCTGATAATTGCATTGTAATGAGTTTTAATATTTGGAACTCCTTTAATTTTGAATAGAGATCTCAGATTATCTTCTTTTTCGAATAACTGAAATGGTATACTAGAACCTATTTCTATGGATTTGTTTGAATTATCATTAACAAATTGAAATGAATTTATTATATCGGTTTTTATTTTTAGAATTGTTTTTTGAAACAAGTTTTTGCAAATGTTACATTCTTTGTTTTCTGTTCTAACTATATTTACAGATGTTTTATATTTGATAATTTTTTCCTTTACGTTTTTAAAATTTCTATCAAAACAATATTTGCAAATAAATAAATTGTATTGGATTAATTTTAAAGAAGTATCTTTTTTATATTTGCTAATTTTTTTTTCATAGATTTTAACCAAGACCAAATCTCCTTAATAGTCCATGCATTTGTCTTCCTTTAGCTTGTTTCATCATTGTTTTGGAATTATTGTACTGTTTTATTAGATCTTTAATATCATGTTCCATTAGTCCAGATCCTTTAGCTATTCTCTTTCTTCGCGATTCATTTATAAGGTCTGGATTTTTCTTTTCTTCCTTGGTAAATGATTGTATTATGAACCTCCACTTCTCCATTTTTTCTTGGAGTACATCTAAGTGATCATCTTTAACAAAATTTGAAAGTCCTGGAAGATTTTCAATTACATTTCTAAATCCCATTTTTCCCATATTTTCCATCTGGGAATAGAAATCCTCTATAGTCATTTTACCACTTAATAGTCTTTTAGATTGATTTTCATCAGATTGGATTTCCAGGCTCCTTGCCATTTCTAAAAGCGCTTTAATATCGCCCATGCCTAATAATCTCCCTACAAAGCTAGTAGGTGAAAATTGTTCCAAATCATCTATTCTTTCTCCTGTTCCAATAAAAAGCACCTTAGCGCCTGTAGCAGCTGAGGAGGCAATTGCTCCTCCTCCTTTAGCTGTTCCATCTAGTTTTGTAATAATAATTCCACTTATTTTTGCATTTTCATGAAAAATTTTTGCCTGATTGAATGCCTGCTGACCGATTGTACCGTCAATTACTAAAAAAACGTGATCTGGAGTTACTATCGAATAAATTGATTTCATTTCCTCTAGTAAACTTTGTTCTTCTTTGTGTCTCCCTGCAGTATCAATAATAACTATATCTATTGCTTGTCCTTTAAAAAAAGCAAGGCCGTTTTTAACAATCTCAAGGGCATTTTTATTTTCTTCTTCACCATATACTAATGAATTAATTTTACTGCAGTTCATCTTCAATTGAGTTAAAGCTCCTGGTCTCCATGTGTCTGCTCCTATAACACCTACTCTGTATCCATGCTTGGTTAACCATCGTGCTAGTTTTGCAACAACGGTTGTTTTTCCACTTCCTTGAATACCCAACATCAAAATTGTGTTTTGTCGATCTGGATGGAAGTTGATTATTTTCTCATCTATTTTTTTTTTATCTATATTCTTTATTGATTCACCACTATAACCTAAAAGCCTTGATAACTCTCCATATAGAATTGATATTATATGATCTTTTTTTGATAGACCTTTTGGTGGGATATCTTTAAGTGCTCTTTCCTTGAGATTTTTGGTTATTTCTAATACTAATTTGACATTTACATCTGATGATAATAGTGCCCTCTGTAGATCTTTGCAAAGTTCATTAATCAATTCTTCATTTACATCTGATGCTCCGACAATTTTTTTCAATGCCGAGCGTAAATTGTCTTTTAAACTATCAAGCATAATTACTACTTCCTTATTAAAGCAACATCTAATATTTCAAATGTTCCCCTTATTCCATCCCATTGTATTTTAGATTCCATTATTTTGATTCTACTTTTGTAAATTGGACAATCAAGTACCATTGTTTCAGCCTCTCCCCCTTCAAAAGTTATATTGAATTTAAATTTTTGACTATTCTTTTTTAATTCTTCGTAATTTTTTTTATCTATTATCTTGCCTAACCAAACTTTATCTAATCCTAGAGCGGCTACTCTCGTAATTAAAATTTCAAAATGTGAATTAAACAGCTGATGATAGTATTTGCTAGGATCGATGTTCCAAACTGGCGAGTACAATTTTAAATTTAAATCGGTGCAAATTTTTTTGAAAATATTGATTTGAAATTTACTTGATATGGCTCCATGGATTAAACCCTCAATGGAAAATTCGTCAATTGCTTGTTTTATTGACAAACCTAATTGATTTATTTCATGTTCCTTTGTTATGTCTATACAACATCTTTCAATAAGTGGAATTTCAATAGCTTGTGATATGCTTTTAAACAATATGTTATTAGGATAGTGATATAAAAGACTTTCATCATTAAAAGGATGTAAAGATATTAAACATGGTACTTTATGACCTTCCTCCAATGATCTGAATAAAGCATATGTACTGTCCTTTCCACCAGAAAATAAGCATGCTAACTTCATGTGTTTTAATATTTTTTTCAGACCTAATAGTTTTTATAGTGCGCAGTAAATTCTAAATTTATGACGATTGCAAATGGAGAAGTAATTGCAGGTTGTGCCCTAATTATTATGGGTGTTATTTTTATTGGTGCCGGCATGGTGAATTCTACATGGGGAGCTATTTTACTTCCAGATTTTGTTATGGTAGCTTTAGGGGCTGCTACTCTTGGTCTTGGCATATGGACAATAAAATACGAGGAAAAGCATTCTCTTCATACACACCACCATCATTAAATAAATAATTTTTTTCATTCATCTATATATATAATTAAATTATTTTTCAATTCTTTTTGTGAACAGAGATTTATTAATGAATTCTCTAATTTAGTATAATTGGGCATTGTACCTTCTAAACTACCTGGAAGAATCAAGGTTAAATTAATTTTGGAGTTTAAAACATCGTGTAATTCTTGGTTTGCTGTTGTTATATAAGGTCTTAAAGCTCCTCGAAATATTTCGGATCGGGCTCTAATTTTTCCTTCTATTTTTTCCCCAACCGGCGCATTTGGACCTATGATAATTATATTTCCAAAAGAATCTTTAAATTTGCCTGGATTTTCCAGAGCCTCTTGCGTGGCCATTGATAAAACTGATTCACGGGTGATCAAATGCGGAATGTTTATAAAATTATTTACAAGCCCATCCCATTCTAATCTTGATAGCTTTGTGATATCGTTATTATAATCAAAATTACCTGTAAAATGAATGGTTGAATCAATTTTTCCAAAGCGATTTCTAATGGTATTAAAAATTCGTTTTATTGCTTCTTCATTTCCAAAATCTATACTATGATGATGAAATTCATTTAGTTTTTCTTGAGCTTTGTCTGAAATTTCATTTTTATTGGTAAGAATTATTATTTGCTTTACTTTTACCATGTTAAGCTTTTCGGCAATTTTTTTTATTATTTCTATATCATTAATTTCTCTTGTTGTTGTAGTAATAAGTATTAAACTTCCTTCGGGTGATAAATCAGAATTTAATTCTATGCTTTTGTTTATGATGGGTTTTACAGGATAAAAAACATTATCATTTGGAATAATTTTACCATTTATCAAATCACTTATTGAATTCAAGGATAAAGTATATACCATTTCGGCAACATCCTCTTGAGTTAAAAATTCTTTATCAACGATCATTTTTTTAGTATTATGTTGGACCTTTTCAGCAATTTCTTGGACTTTTTCCATAAGTTTTAATAATATTTTTTTATATTCATCAATACCTAAATCCGATTTATTATTTTCTTTTACTAAATTTTCAGCTATTTTCATTGATTCATTTTCTATAATGCCTTGCTTCTCTCCTAAAAAAGGGAGCAGTGCAAAGGTTGCACTTTCAATTTGTTTATTTGTTAACCCTTTGAATCCTCCAATTCTCAAAAATTCCGCAGCAGCTTTTGGATAAACTGTTTTGTAGATTCTGTCTGAATGTACGGGTCCTGGGTTTGTCCCTATAGACTTTATATCTTTTTCAACCAATTCCCATGCGAGTGCCTCTGTCAATCTATTTTTTGCTCCCTGTGCTGCAGTATAGGGCGTTCGAAATCTATATGGTCTCTGTTCAAATTTATTTTCTTCTGTAAAAAAGGTTGAAATGGTTATTATTTTGCCGCCTGTTTTTAATGATTCTAAACCTTTGATACTTGTCCAAAAGGTTCCAGTCAGGTGAATAGATACACATTCTTTAAAATCTTGATAATTTGAATTAGTAAAGATCTTTACAGGTCCAGAGACGCCGGCATTATTTACTATTAGGTCTATTTTTCCAAAATCTATTTTTATTTTATCAAATAGACTATTTATTCCATTCTCATCTGCAACATCAATACCTGGGTAATATTTTACCATGGTATCATGTCCCTCTTTTTTTATAATTTCATTTAAAATTTCGGATGCTTCTATCAATGGTTCTTTTCTTCTTCCTAAGATTACTATATTATATCCCAGTTTTGCAAATTTCCTAGCAATGGCTTGGCCTATTCCAGTTCCACTACCGGTAACGAGAACTGTTTTATTGGCTTGATTCATTTACTGAATATAAAGATATAAATCTCTAATATTAATTGTATTTTCAAATATTCTTCTATATTTCATTAAATATGTAATATATCTAGAATTATAAAAAAAAAACTTATAAAAACAAGATTATTTCAGAGATATCATAGATATGCAAAATTACGAATTTAGCAATATAATTTACAATATGGAGGTAACTTCATTATGAAAATTAAATTTGGGTTGACATTTGGTTTGAATGTCGCAAGGTTGGGTTTAGATGAGACACAGGTTATTACTGCTGCTCAGATCGCTGATAGAACAAACTTTGATTCTATTTGGGCTATGGATCATACAAATGTGCCCCAGTGGAAAAATGCAGTAGTAAATGATGCCTGGATAATGTTGGCTGCTATCGGGGCAGTAACAACCAATGTTGAGCTTGGAACCTGTGTAACGGATGCAATAAGAAGACATCCTTCTACTATTGCCTTATCTACAGTAACTCTTGATAGAATCACAAAAGGAAGAGGAATTTTAGGTATTGGAGCAGGGGAAGCGCAAAACGTGGTTGATTTTGGGATCGAGTTTAGTAAACCCGTAACGAAATTTAAAGAACAACTGGAGGTAATTGAAAAGTTATTTGAATCTAATCCAGATAATAAAGTAAATTATGATGGTAAATACTATAAATTAATTGATGCTTGCTTACAAGCAAAACCTATCAGAAACCCGAGGCCGCCAGTATATATCGCTGCAGGTGCTCCAAAAACATTAGAAATGTGTGCAACCTTCGGTGATGGTTGGATTCCAATTGGTTATACACCAGAATTGTTCAAAAATCATGCAAATGTTATAAAAGAACATGCAAAAAGATCCGGTCGTGATATTTCTAAATTTGAATTCGCAAACGATGTGGATGTTTATTTTAGCGATGATGCCGATAGTGCATGGGAAAAAATGAAAAATTCGGTGAAAGTCAGTTTATATAAACCCGAACTTTTAAAAGTTCATAATATCTCTCAGGATTCTGAATTTGATTTTCGAAGATATTTTACAGAATATGCTATGAATAAACCTGAATTAATGGAGCAAATGAAAAAGGCTGCTCTTAAAATTCCAGATGATGTGGCCAGAACCGCAATAGGTGTGGGTAGTCCAGATGATGTTATTGAGATGTTGGATCGATTTATCCAAGCAGGCACTAATCATTTTATAATTCGCTTCTGGGGAGATGGATTATATAAAAATATCGAGACATTTGGAAACAAAGTAGTGCCATATTTTAAAAATTTAGAAAAGTAAAATTTTAAAAAAACCCATCTAGTGTTTTATTATTTTTATTATTTTTTATTTTATTTATTTTCTGTTTATCCACTGGTTCTGCATTAAAACCAATAAAGTTTAGATAACGGGCAAATTCTTTTTGAAATCCATGAGTAGTAAAGATCTTTTCTGGTTTACTTTTCTTTACCACTTCTACCAATTCATTAAAATCGCAGTGATCACTAAATGGTATGACGTAATCTAAATTCATAAAATTAGAATAATTTTTATTAATAGCCCAACCGCTAAATCCTACCGTAATTGCCCCATATCTTTCTTTTAAATATGCAATAAAATTATGTTTACCGCTGGTTAATGGATAAATTAAAATCCATGGTTTTTTATTTAATATTTCTTTTTCTTTGGCGTTTGATAGAGGTATCGAATCCTCCAAGGTTATTCCAAAATTTTTATAAATTTCATTAAATCGGTATATATCATCATGCACTATGAGTGGCTTCCATGTTCCAAATAGTGAAGTTAGTATTTGTGCTTTACCCAATGAGTATCCCATTAAAATAATCGGAATTCCTCTTGCATACATTTCAGAAATTAATGAGTTTACTTGATGAATTATTTGATCAAGCGGTGGAAATTGGTATTCAGGTTTACCAAAAGTCGATTCAATGATTAATGTTTCTACCTTTGGTATTTCTGGTTTTTTTAAAAAAGCTCTTTTTCTTGTAGATAAGTCAGATGTGTAAAAAATTTTATTGTTGACTAGTAAACCTTTTGATCCTAAAATGTGACCATTATCTATTAATTGAACACCTTCACAAGATCCTAAATAATCCATTATAGAATATCCTCTTAAATTTGCTATTGCAGACGTTTCACGCGAACTAATTATTTTATTTTTTAAATTAAATTTTTTTAAGTGTTTCTTATTTAATAGATGATCTGTATGAGCATGTGAAATGAATATGAACTCTTCATCTATTATATGTGAAGGGTCTAAATAAATTTTAACTTTGTCACTCTTTAATAATATTTCATTGTTCTTATTTGAAATTACCTCGTACTCCACACTATTTTATTTGTTTTTTTCTTGTATTATTTATTTACTTTTATCTTTTAAATTATTTAATTAAAAGATATTTCATTAAAATTAAATTTAGCTTTTAAACTACAAGATTAATTGAAAAACAAAATTATTTACGTTTTGTTAGATGGTATAGGCGATTTACCTCATCCTGATTTAGATGATTTAACACCCTTGGAGGCTGCCAATACACCAAATATTGATAAAATTGCCCAAAATGGAGTTTCCGGCCAAGTAATGAGTGTTGGGAAAGGAATTGCTCCGCAATCAGATATTGCAGTTTTCAATATGTTGGGATACAATTTTGAAGATAAAGATTATGTGGGAAGAGGGGTTGTGGAATGCCTTGGTTGTAATATTGACTTTAAAGATGGTGATTTAGCTTTACGTGGAAATTTTGCTACCATTGATTTTAATAAAAAAATAGTAAATAGGCGCGCAGGAAGAATTATTTCAAAAGAGGATGCAACTGAAATTTGTGATTTGATAAATAAAAATGTGCGATTAAAAGATGTCGATATTTATGTAAAGCCTACTATAGGACATCGAGTTATTATAAATATTAGAAAAAAAAATTGTGTTTTAGGGGAAAATATAACTAATACTGATCCTGCATATGATAAAATTAATGGAATTGGTGTTGCAAAATCTAATTCAGGAGGGGATCTTTATATTGCAGATTCAAAGTATGTTGATGAAAATTCTAAAACTTCTGCAGAAATTGTGAATACATTTTCCAATCTAACTATTAAATTGTTAAATAATTGTGAAGTAAATGAGAGAAGAATTAATAAAGGATTACTGCCAATTAACAGTATTTTATTAAGAGATGCTGGAAATAGATATCCTCACATTCAACCAATTAATGAAAAATATCATCTTAATTTTGCATCTTTAGTTGATATGCCGGTAGAAATAGGTATCTCAAAAATTCTTGGTCTTACTTCTTATGAAGCAGGGAATCCTAACGAATATGAATTAAAAGCAAAAACTCTTTTAGGTATTATGAAAGATCATGACTTTTTTTATGTTCATATTAAAGGTCCTGATGAATTTGGACACGATGGTGACGCAAAAGGAAAAAAGAAAAATATTGAAGAAATTGATACACGTTTTTTTAAACCTTTACAAGACGGAATAAAACTTTTAAAGGATATGGATATAGGTTTTATTATTTCAGGCGATCATTCTACTCCATGTATAAAACAGGCTCATACCGATGATCCTATCCCAATTATTGTTTCTGGTAAAAATATTGAAAATGATGGAACCAATAGGTTTACCGAATCAAATTCAGACAAAGGAAAAATTGGGAAAATTCTTGGCTACCAAGTTATAGAACGCTCTTTGAATATTTTGAATAAATCATAAATTAATTACTTTAATACTAATTAATTGGTTTAAACCTCAATAATGCACCAATTTTCCCAAGACTTTGTATTTGATTGCCCTCTTCTGTTTTAGATGAAATTATCTCAAGTCTGTTTCCACTTAAGACAGATAGTTCTTCCAAATAGTCAATGAAATCTTTTTCTTTTATCATATAATCCATACTTGAACAATTTGGACATGGTTTTGAAATAATATTTTGCTTGGTTTCAATCAAGTGTTCCTTATCAATTATTTTTTCTATACTGTTGTTACATTTTTTACAAATAGCTTCTAATTTAACTAATTCTATATCGTCAGTTACAACTATTAGATCAGTAATACCTGATTTTAATTTATCTACTACTTCATTCAGGCCATATATCCCTAATCCCCTTCCTGAATGAACTTCGCTCATAAATTTTTTTACAAGTTTCTTCTCTTCCATTAATCTAAACTCTGACATAATACCTTGTTCGTTTACTTTATCAATAATTTCCCTCACACCTTCGTCACCTGTATAGGATGTATCTAATATTGAAATAATGTTGTTTTGTAATCTATAGTCTAAATACTCTTCTTTGACAAAATTATCTTTTGTTGGACCTGGACCACCTACTATCAAACCTTTAACTGTAAATTGATCAATAAATATTTTTTGAGCATAATCGGCCACACGGTGATAATACTCATTAAGTTCATTGTCTCGTAACCTCTCGAATCTTCTTGCAGATTGACCTCCTTGCCTGTGTTTCCCTGCTACCCCTGAAGTTAGTGTTTCTATTGTTTGCCATCTGTCTCCTGTTAATATTCCTAAACCTGTCTCTTGAGTATCTATTGCAATTATTCCAATTACTTTGTCGTCTTTTAACATTTCTTTTATGTGGTCTATCCAAAAATGGTCATCGCATCGGTAGAGATTTATCTGAACCGGTTTTGGGGGCGAAATGGTAAAAAGTTCAACTTTTTCAGTTCCTATCCCTTTACCTGTTGGAATTGCTCCACAAAAAATGACTAGGCCATTATCGGGTGTTTCTTTGTATAGTTTTAACTGTTCTATGGTTTTACTTAATGCATCTTGAACGTGAGTTCTAGTAAGATCAGATTTGATATTGGTAGCAGTACCGGCTTCATTCCTGAGCTGGGATATTATATCAAATATGGGCCTTCTAGGTGGAATATATACGGTAACCAATTCTGTTCCATGTCCTGATATTTTTGATAGATCATTTAGCATTTTTGTTATTTTATATTTTTTAACCGAATCCCATTTTTCTTCATCTTTTACCTGTTGGGGCATACTTATAATTATTTTTTACATAATTTAATTTTTGATTAAATTATGTAAAAAAATGTGTGTTACTTTAACCTATTAATTTTCATGTTGTATTTTATATAATTTAAATTATTTTGGTTGTTTATTTCCGCTTTGTTACATTATTTCTCTTTTTCAGATACATTTGGCTAACATCTACCAATAAATTATGTGAACTGTTCTTTAGTCTACAACCAATCTCTAGTTATAGTAGGTGAATATATACTTGGATTTGATGTGATTAAAAACTGGGATAGAGGTTTAAAAGTGATGGACAAAACCAAAATTGGGTTAAGAATCTTTTCATTTTCCCAATACGTTTCTTCTTTTCGTGCTTGGTTATGCTAAAGTGAACTTTCATCTACTTTTAGACAAAACAAAGAATAGGCTGTAAATGAGGGACTGTCAAAAGGAAAATATCTTATACCCCGATTACAGAATATAAAATCTTGCAAAATTAAGACAAACAGCTTTATAAATCTCATCTCCTCATACATCTGTTATTTATTTATTTGCTTTCCTTTGACAGTTATCAAAAAAAATACTACTGCTTTTTCAAATCATCACTGCTGGCTTGACGTACAAGAGTTCAATAATATTTACAATAAAGAGATATTAAAAATATAAACAGCAGAGAGGTATACAACACAACGTTCATCTTTTAAAAGAAAGAAAGAAAGAGAAAGAGGGATATTGATGCTGTTATAAGTTAGACCTTTCAAACTTGACCTATGGAATAGATTTCTAATTCTTTTAGTGTACTATCTTTTTATATAACTTACACTTTCTCGTTTTCTCTTTGATTTAGATGAGCAACATCTTTGTAGAGATATACAAAGATTGAGACTAGTAATAAGAGAATGTTTACTTACCAATCCCACAGAAAACAATAGATAAAACAAAAAACATACTAAAGACATCAGTAGTAGAGGAAATAGTAGAGAAATATTTTCTATTTTTCTGTCCGTCATAGATTGTACCGGACAGCAACAGCAAATACCAATACCATACAAATAATAAAATAAAGCATATTTTCTATTTTAGAGGCAAGAAGAAAAGACATGCTACTAAAGTACAGTTGCAGATAATGGTTAACAATCATAACAATAATCATCATCATCATCATCATCATCATCATCATCGTGGTAATATCATACAAAAAGGACATAAGAAAGAACTAGGGCATGATAATGACATATATAAAAAGAATCACTATGTCCATCTCAAAGAAGTCGTAAATGTTTATGACCTTGGATATATGGCAATAGAATAGGACTTCCCAGAACAAATGTCATC
>JAICXY010000197.1 GCA_025934495.1 Candidatus Nitrosocosmicus sp. | reverse complement strand
TGTTATTAAATAATGCATCTAACGTATTCTATCACTTTATCCTCCTTTTCAAGTATTGAAGATATCTATGTTACTTTAGAAAAATTAGCCGATATAGGATTCAATCAATTAGAAATGTTTGGCGAACCTGATGAAATAGATTTAAAATTTATGAATGATATTATTTTATCTTTTAATTTTAAAATCATTGGTATTACTGGAATGTGGGGAAAAATAAGTCCTATGGGATGGAAACGTAGAATATTGAGTAATGATATATCTTTTAGAAAATATTCTGAAAATTATGTAATTAAATGCATTGAAATGTGTAACTATTTTGGAGGAGATAAAATAAATGTATGTTTATTTGCTGATCCTTTGGATTGGTTTGATTCGAATCATGGATTTATTTCACATAATGATAAAAAAAATAAACTTTCTAAAAGTTTTTCTATGTTGACCGATTTGGCAAACCGATCAAAAGAATATGGAATTAATTTGTTAATAGAACCTTTAAATCGATATTCTACGCCGTTTTGCTCAAATCTCGAAGATTCATTATTTATGGTAGAGCATTGTGAAAATTTAGGAATAATGTTAGATACATATCATATGAATATCGAAGAGGATTCTTTTAAAAATACCATTATAATGTCAAAAAATTTTCTACATCATTTGCATTTTGCAGATAATAATAGAAAAATGCCAGGATTTGGTCATATTGATTTTGATAGCATTATATCCGCTTTAAAAGAAATATCTTATTCTGAGACGATTAGTTATGAGCCCACTATTTTGAATATGGAGTATAAAAAAGATTTGATCTTTGGTAAAAATTATATCGAAAAGATTGAATCCAAGTATGACTAATTTATTTTTATAGGTTTTGTTATTTATCTATTCTTCAAAAATTATTAGTTTATTGTTAATTTAAAAAAATATTATTAAAACTTAAAAAGATGTAATATTTATTGATTCTGTTTATATAATTCCTTGTTTCGTTTATAAAATTTATTCAATGATTGTTTATTTGTATTATATTCATAAAATACAATAAAGATATTTAATTTTAAAAATTCTTCAATGCTTTCTGATTCAATGGATTTTGATTCATATAATTCCTTTATAATTTTCTTAAGTTTTGTTATTTTTCCTTCATCTAAGTATAATTCAATTTTATTTGATGCATGTCTATTTACATTATTCAATTAAACAAGTTATAGTATTTATATCTATTAGCATTTTGCTTGAAATTTAAATAACTGGAATTAATATATAATTAATGTTCATAGAAGGGGGAATTGATAGCAGGAGATGATGAGTTTAGACATTTAAAAAAAATAGAAATCAATTATACAGTATTTTGTTATATATTAAATCTTTAATAAAATTAATATGTTAATGATTTATGCTATTTGTTACTGCAACATTATTCAAATTTATTATAAATCATATTTATTATCAAATTGATGTTTATGAACAACAAATATAGTCCTTCAAAAAAAAATATTGGTTTTTTTTTAATAGTAGTATTAGTAATTGGAATTATTGTTGTAATAACTCAAATGGCAAATGTAAATGCCTTGAATAATGTTTTTAATTGTATAACACAAAAAGTAAACAAGAGCTCAAACTTTACATTTACAGATGCATTTATATGTTATAATAATGCATTAAAGGGATCTCAAAAACATTTAAGTCATCCATATCAAAATCCCAATCTAGGTCATTTAGCGAAAATCAAATCAATTTCTACTACAACAAATAATGTTAACAATGTAACAAAACCACTAGTAGGAACAAAT
>JAICXY010000028.1 GCA_025934495.1 Candidatus Nitrosocosmicus sp. | reverse complement strand
TACATAAAGGATAGAACTGAATGCTTTGATGATTACTTTCCTTGTAGAAAGAAGAAATGTAAACTAGAACATGTTAGACAATGGTTAATTATATTTGTCGATCATTACAACAAAGAAGTAATTCCTTAACTTTACAGAGCCGAATTTGGGTATAGATATTTTGAATATAACTAAAAAAATAGGCAGAGAACATGAAGAAGGTTTAACTAATATATGTATTTTTTATATTACAGATCAAATATCGATTTTTGTCATACCATGTTTGCGATATTGCTCCATTGCTTTTTCTGAAGTTACGCCTGTATCACCTGGAGTAGTTATATGCTGATCTTTTGGATCTCTATGTACGGCAGTAGGATCATGAGTAATAATTTTTGCAGGAGTCATTGGTTCCTCGGCAAGGTATTCTTTTAATGGATCGCTTTTTCTTTTTATATCGGTTCCAGCAGTACCCTCTTCATATTCCCTTTCACGTTTATCAGTTTCGCTAGAAGAATAGGGCATATATACATATAGATATACAGATATATAAAATATATCCATATAATAGTAATTTTATTTAAATTTTATAAATCTTGTAATATATTATATAATATTTATGATTTAAATTATCTAAAATACAAATATTATATACATCAATCATCATAGTAATATACTAGTGTTGAAAGTTTGCTAGCATATAACAAATATTATTCAATTATCATGAAAAATTAGAGTATCGTCTTGGTATATTCCAGAAACATGTTATCAATATTTAAAAGAGTAACAATTTAATTTTGAATCATTATATAATATTACATAATATAAATATCAAAGTATCAATAATATTGTTTTTAAAAGAATTAGTGGTTGGTATTATAGTCAATGCTCTTTAGTAGAAAAAACTTTCGGAAAAATTATTAGTTAAATTACTCACTAAAACTGTTACTAATATAGATATCGCGTTCGGTGGAAACCGTTTGGAATTTCACATGGGTCAAATACTATTTTTTTTAAAATAAAAACAATTGTGAGTATTCCACTGGAAAAACTGTGAAAAGATGTTGTCAATTTTTGTCCTTAAACAACCTTTTATTACATAGAAATAAATGGATTTGACTATCCATTCGGTGTCATGTCCAAATATCCTATTGGAAGATTTAAATCCCCCAGAGGATACATCAGGTATTTGGAACCATCATTCTGTACTAGATGTAATTCAACATCTTGTAATAATACTGATCTTATAATTGGGGATTTATTATTAGGACAAAGTGTTTGATCTACAGATGCTGTTAATGATATATGCAGTGGTCTAAATTCAAATTGACTTCTTTGATTCGTAATACTAGCTATTTGTCCTTTAGCAGAACCAAAAAGTGCTTTTTGCTGTTCCGAATAATTATTACCGTTGCCAATACAAAGAATGTTATTTGATGAGCCTCCAGACGTAGTTAGAAATGCTGATAGGGGAACATCCCCAAATCCTGTGGCATTGAAATTAAGATCAAGTTCTAGAGTGACAATGCCTGTATTAATATGAAGATTTTTATTTGTTATATGAGGATAAATAACAAAATGTGGATCTTCTGCCAATATCTTACCAATATTCAAAGGAAATAGTAATATAAGTATAAGAAATGTTATAATTATCAGTCTTGATCCATTTGTTACTACGGTCATACAATATCTTTAACAATATTAGAATGATAAAGTTTACCATTTTTGTAATATAAATCCTATAAATATCTAGTTTTGTTTATACGATATTTTATCTGTATGCCAAGTTGTTATCCCAGATTTAAACAATGGCTTTTTAAAATGACTCTACAAATGTGTATATTTATTATGTTACTCCGGCTGCACTTTACAAATGTAATTCAAATGCCTATATTTCCAAGCAAAACCAATATATCAAAAAACTTATATATCTTCTTTATACACTATCAATCATGTCAAATACAAATAATCGAATTTGTATAAGTAGAAAGATTAAAACTATTAGACATATTGAACATATAGCAGGGCATCTTTTTCAGGATTCTAAACAAGGAATTTCTGGAATAATTCCAGACGAAACTTTATCCCAACTACACACAATAGCTGATCCTCACACGATTATACAAAATAAGGAACTTGCTATTTTGTTGGAGAAAAATAAACTTCCGTCGTTAAAAGCTACAGTTTCGGACCCTCTTTTCAATGGGACGTTATATTTCGTACGAATTACTTTTAATACACCAAGTGGGGCATTTTCCATAAGTAATGCAGATATACAAACAGCTGTAAATTATTCAAAACTCGCAGTAAAGCCCATATCACAATATGCATCACAGTATGGCAACAATAATGTCAATGTTTCAAATAATATAATACAATACTCCGTTAATTTGAGCAGCACAACGTTTAATAATAATGATCTTAGAGGATGGGTAAATAATATAGTTAGTGCAAACAATTTGCCAACTGGTTCTTCTTGTATTGTAATTTTGAATCCTGTAGGGATAACAAATACCGATGCAGATAGATCTCATGGAATAGGCGGCTTTCATGGTAATACAAATACCCCATTCTGTTTTTGCAATGTATACGGTCAGAATTTTACTATTGGCGATAACCAAAATATATACGCACAGATTCTCAGTCATGAAATAGCTGAAATGGTTGTAGATCCTTTAGCTAATATAGTAAATCCTGAAGTATGTGATGCTTGTGCAGGGAACTGTACAAATCTATGGCTTGATTATTTTGACAACAACAATAATTTCATAGATGGAAGTCAAAGCATTCCACCATCTTTTAATTATACTTTCTTAATTAATTCAGTAATAAAACCCGCATCCTACAATTCCTCAACAGAATGTGCATTACCTGGATCAAACCTTCATGATGTTTGTGTATATTCGCCATCCCAAGTATTCAATGTACATTGGTTAAGATGCCTTTATCTTGATCTTTTAAATAGGGAACCAGATATAGGTGGATTAAATTATTGGATAAATAAGCTAACTAGTGGAACCAGTTCAACATCTATAGCCGATTCATTTCTAAAGTCTCCAGAGTATTGCACTATTACCGCAGAATCGCTTTATGCCAAATTATTAGATAGACATAGTGATCCTGGAGGTCTAAATTTTTGGAGAGATTATCTTGTTCGAGGTAGCCCGCTTCAAGATGCAATAAATGGCTTTTGCAACAGTGCAGAATACAAATCCAGACATCCAGTTCCTGATCAATTTGTAGAATCTTTATATAATAAACTATTGGGTAGACACTCTGATCCTGGTGGATTTCAATATTGGGTTAATAAAATCAATTCAGGCACCAATACTATTGATATTATTAATGGATTCCTTAGATCAAGAGAATATGCATTGCAAAGAATGACTGAATTCTATCAGAAATTTTTAGGAAGACAACCGGATTCAGGAGGATTAGATTATTGGGCAAAAAAAGTTCAAAATGGAATATCATTACAAGAAATTACAAAAGGATTTATAACATCTGTCGAATATTTAACGAGATCCCAATCAAGATAAGCCACGTTATCAAATAAGAATTCTTTAAAAAAGTATTACAACAATATTTTTTAAAATTTATGAACTGCTTTATTGCATGATTCCTCTTTCCAAATACAAATACATTTAGCTAGCAGATACTAACAAATCGTATGAAATGGTTCGTCTACAACCCATCTGCCTAGTTTGCTTCTATAGGTAGGATTGTGTCCTGTCATCGCCCCTCCTAAAGGTGCCTTTATAGATATACTATCGATGGATTGCCCTGTCCAATTAATACCGACAAGATCATCATAGATTTCCAATAGTTTTATCCATGCCTTTTTGAATATGTCAAGCCTATTCCACTTCAGAAACCTACGATGACAGGTATATAGAACCTGGTCCATATTCTTTAGGTATCATCTCCCACCTACATTCTAATGTTCTCAGTACATAGAGAATTCCATCAATCACTTTTCTGTATGGGATAATTGGTCGGCTACCAACAACTGTTCTGAGATGTGTCTCCTTTGGGAAAATACTTTTGATTTCATCCCATAATTCATCAGGAATATAGAGTATGGTAGTTGTTTATTTTTTCCTTTACACTGTCCATTCGCTGAATGAAGACCACAGTTTATCAAAAGAGGAAAAGAGCTATAATCCTATCGAATTTTGGGATAGGCTCTAAGTAAATAAAAGGAATAAATTACGACTTCTTTTCCAAACTAGATTCATGTAACAATTTCTTTTTGAATTTACCTACATCTGAATCTCTATGAGCATAGCTTGAAATTTTATATACCGAACGGGCTATATTTCCTTCACCTATATTACATATAACAATAGGGCCACCATATGCCTCTTCGGATAGTCTTTTGGTTTCTTTACTCATCCCATCATGGTTCTCTATACATGTTTCAATTCTACAGTCCTCTGGAATAACGATACCAATCTTTTGTAGGAATTCTCTAGGATCTTTTAAAAAAATTAAGATATTCTGTAGGCGAACATTCCTAAAAATGCAAATGCCATGGCTCATTCTTTATTATTTCTGATCTTGCAGATAGAACTACGATTTTTGAAGGCATAAGAAAAGGTAAAATTTATCGTTTATATGCTTTTGCTGGCCCTGTAAAGTTAAGCGAAAAGCTATGGACTCCTTCCGTATCTATTATTTATGATATGCCAGAAACGAAACAGAACAAAATTTTAGTATATCGCATATGCTTTACATCTCTATTTCGATGTTCTTTCTTTGAGAAATACATATAAAGCATTATCAAGGTTTGTTAAAAGAATCCATACTGCAATTAGAGATTGGATATAAAGATACAAAAATAAACCTGTAGAAAGATTATTACAGATTAAAACCGAAATATCTGAATTCATAATTGATGAAACTCAACTCAAAGTAGGTTCTGAATCAATGTGGTTATGGGTAACTATCATCGAGTCTGAAACTAACAAAAATATTCTTGCAATAAGCATATCAAAGGAGAGAAATATGTTTGCGGTTGCAATAGAGCATTTTCTAACTGATATTGTAGATGAATATGGAGAACATCCCGTTTCAACAGATGGCGGTACATGGTATCCACAAGCCTGTCAATTTTTGAAACTAGATGACGACCAAATTCTTCAACAATATCAGACAGAAAATGGTCTCCAACAAACATATTTCGTTCTTTCGATATGTCAACTGCACGGATTTCTTTACTTTGTGGTTTAATAGCGACCCAAAGCCATATTAATTCAGAACCTGCTTTTATAGCAGTTCCGTCAATTATACTCTAATTTTCTTATTCTTTTGATATTTTCGAAGTCTATATTTTTGAATCCAGTTTCAGATAGAAACGTGGCTTATTTTTGCTATTTTTAAAAATGATAATGCTTTGGAGGTGTTTCTAAATGATAAACCAAGAAAGTACAAGCATAATCCGTAACCAATGATGTTTGAGGGCGTTCTATTTCTAGTATACATATGATATATGGTTGTTTTAAAGCTATAGATTTTTCCTTAAGTTAACAGAGCCTCTAGCGGTATTGCAATAGATTTATCAAAGTACTATATAGCATCATCGTATTCGCCTAAAGACAGAGTTACAGCCTTGTTACTTAATACATCAACGCAATCTGGCTTTATAGCAAGAGATTTATCATGCTAATCTATTGCTTCATCAAACTTGTTTGATTTATAAAGAGCATTTCATCTATTATTTAACGCTACAGGATCGTCTGATCTTAAACCCAAGGCTTTATTAAAACAGGTTATGGCGTCAGTGTACTTTTCTTGCTTATCTAAACTACAGCAAAGAGATGATGCTATTAATGCACTATCAGATCGCCTTAATAAGTAGATTGTAATAATAAATTGGGATGGAACTACAAGAATTAACAGGTTATTATACATACCGTAGTTTTTTGAATAATCCAACACCTGTGGATGATTTTAATAAAATAAAGTTTGCAGAAGCAGAACTTTTTTTGCTTATACAAACTGATGGTACTATAAGCGGAACGCTCTCATTTCCTGCTGAATCAAACGTTTCCGAAAAACAATTCATGGATATTAAAGGAACAATGAAAAATATATCGGATCAATTAGAATTTGAGTTTACAGGTCAGGGTCGTCCAAATACTGAAATTTTTGATTATTTGTATGATTACGCAGGCTCAGTTGAACGTATATGGGAAAAAGGTATTAATCAAAAGATATCTATAACGGGAACCGTTTTACGAGCACAAGACCATGGTTCTGGAACCCAGATGGCTAAAGCTGGGGCAACAGCAAGTTTCGTTGCCGTAAAAAGAGAGTTTGTAGAACCCAAAGATATTGATGGTATGGCCATAATTCCTAGCGCATTATCCATGCTCGCATCCAAATCACACAGGCTAAAACATATGGTTTTCCATACTATTAGAGGAGTATGGAATGATCTGAACGAAGCTGATAGAACAAAAATTCGCGAACTTGGTTGGGGGCTTGATCGGCCACCAATTACTCAAAATGGTGCATTAGATCTAAGCAATGGCGCAGGTGAAGACTTTCTATTTATGCATAGAAAGATGATTGCAATGGTTAGAGAGGAGTACGTTTCTAATGGAATTCCCTACATCGAAAGTTGGAAAACTCTGCCTAGACCTGACGTATCACAGTTTTCATATTCAGAACAAGATGATACTGTCGATCCTGGAAAAAAGATCTATTCCTTTAATGTTCTTAATTCAGGATTTATGGTACCTCCGCCACAACCAAATGACGATATATCTCTAAAATTCTTAAAAAGCCAAGATTATTTCCTTTCAGTCATGTCACAGCTTGAAAAACAGTTCGAGAGTCCACGTTATTTGAGTGCTCTTTCGCTAGGAGCATTGGGAAATTTATTAGAATTTATTATTCACAATCAAATGCATATGCGCTGGTCTAGCATCTCTCGCGATCCTACTACTAATGAGCCAAAAATTCGTGATGATTTTGATTTTGATGATAAATGGAACGATCCGAAATATGACTACTTGGGAGAATTTTACTCCTCACATGTAAACCCAATATTTTGGAGATTACATGGATGGGTTGATGATAGAATTGAAGATTGGTTTAATGCGCATGAAGCGTCCATTGCAGGCGAGATAGAACGATACGAATATCAAGGTATTTCTTGGTTCAAGCCGGGAAAATGGGTTCAAGCTTCTACACTATTCTATTGGCCTGAGCATTATATGGAGCATCATAATGGCAATGATCTAGAGGAAATTGATATTATGTTGAAAGTTTTAGAAATAATCAAAAATGCATTTCCAAGTGATACAACTGATTCACGTATATCATCGATACAAACTAAATTTGGACTCTCTAGCTTCATGCGTGCGATTGAATTTAGCAAACAAGATATTATTACTTAACTTTATTTTTTTATCCATAATATTCATATTCTAAATAATGGAATATGAAATAATGATATTAATATAGAGTATATATTGGCGCATTTCAAATCTGTTTTTTAATTCAACAGTGATACCAAGTTCTTCTTTACATTTGATAATAAACTCGTTAATTATCTCTTCTGAATTATTTTCTTCCACTTTAACAAAAATAGAATCAGTAAACCCAAATACAATCTCAAAGTTAAATGGTTCATGCTATGCCAAATATTCCATGGATTTATGAATTCGTCTTCCTTCACCTGTTATCCATTCTGCTACCTTATAATTGGAAAACTCAAAGTGTTCATTTCCAAATAAACCAAATCCAGCATTTGCAAATAGTTTAGATCCTATTTGACGAGTTTGAAATTCTTCTACTATTACTCGATTTGGATTTGGTTTACATTTTTCTTTATTTAACAGTTCCGAATACTTTTCACGATCTGCCAGAACTTGGTGTAATAATATTGCCTTGTTTCTTTTATAGGATTCATACTTGATTATAGTTTGTAGTTCATCCTTATCCCAAATTTCTGATTCAAGATACGGGCTAATTCTTTTACTTCTTTTCTCTTTGATCTTTACAATATAGATGGTGTTGTCCAGTCTGATGGTTCTATTTCCTCCAGATTCCTATCTATTCTATTCTTTTCGTTGTATATCCATCTGATGAAATATTTTATTCTCTGTAGATAGTCATTCCATGTTCTCATCCATTTTCCATCAGGGTCTTCTTCTTTGCTTTCTACTTTTGTGTTAAGGAATGCAAGTATCTCTTCTCTTTTGGATAATTGGTAAAAATCTCTATTAGGTCCAAGGAACTTGGCAAAATTAATTAAAGCTTTGATGTTTTGATTCTGGTAACTTTCTGAAGTATTGTTTGATTTAAGATAATCATAAAACCCTTGGATTAATTCGATATTGGTAGGATTTTCTAATAATTCTATATTTTTTATTGTTGTAGAGAGTTTTACCGGCATCTTTTACTCTTCCTTATTATAATCATTGTTATCCAGATTGACGATATCCATTAACTTATGACATATATAATATATAAAAACAAGTATATAGACCCGTATACATAACTGGTTCGGTGGAAATCGTTTAGATTTTCAAACGGGTCAATCATATAAAAATTTTCTATATTATTTTGATTCCCGCTACTGCTCTTAATTTATCGTAGAAAAAGAGAATGAAAGACATATGGTTTTTAGGCTCTGTTAACTTAAGGGTTTTCCAATGTTTTTAATTTAATCCCGATATGTTTTAACTCAATTATGATAAAATCATGGTATTTGAACACAAAATATCTATCTTTCTTAAGTTTGTAAGGCTGTTTTGTATTAATGCTGTAATACTCATTAAGAAATTTCCTTAAGTTAACAGAGCCGGTTTTTATTGAAATAAGTAACCTATCCTGGAATTATAATTATTTTAGTTTTTGATTAACTAGCGGAAGACTGAAGGAAAATGTTGCACCTTTTCCATCTTCATTATTTTTAGCCCATATCTTTCCACCATGGGCTTCAACAATGTTCTTTGATATATACAGACCCAAACCTGTTCCTCCCTTTGATTTGGTTAAAAATTTTGAAAATAGATATGGAATAATAGATGGATCTATACCACTTCCAGAGTCTGTGACATTAATAAATACTTTTTTATCTTTATCTTTTTCTTCAACAATGATTTTGATAATACCTTTCATTGTAAATTTGACAGCATTATTTATTAAATTAGATAAGACTTGAGTTATTCTGATTTTATCTGCAAATAAATATAAAGAATATAGTTTTACTTTTTTATCGAATCTTTCTTCTGATTTATTCATATTATCATTGCATTCACAATAAAGAAACTCACTTTCCAATTTTATATTTTCATTCTCAAGTTGATTGATATAATCTTCAATTATGTCCGACACAAGATCATTTAAATTAAACAGCTCTTTTTGAAGATTCAAGTTGTTGGTTTCTATTTTAGTTACATCCAAGATGTCGCTTGTTAGCTGAATCAGTTTTTTTGCATTTCTATTTATGATTTTTATGATATCATGATACTCTTTTTCATCCGTGGGTTTGGCTTTCATCAAAATGTCGGTTAAACCAAGTATGGGTTGAATTGGATTTTTAAGCTCATGCGCTGCAATATGAACAAAATCTTTCTGAAGCTCCTCAGACTCAGTTTCTTTACAAGGTCTGCCTGTTTCCAGAAACTTTCAAAGATAGATACATAGGATAATACCGTTGGTCTGCTATTAGAATAAGTTGCAAATCCTACAGAATCAGCAAATGTATTTTTTGTATCATCCTTTATTTCGATGACCAAGGATTCTTTTTTATCTATTATTATAACAGTCGATTTTGTTGTTGCATCTGTTTCAATACGCCTCAATTCAATAGGGCTAGAAGAAATAGAAAAAGTCAATAATGTATTTGGAATTCTTTCAAGTTGTTGTTGGACTACAAGATCATGATCATTAATTTCTGATACAAGCATTCTAACTTTTATATTTTCATTGATTATCCTGTAGCCCGATGTAATTTCATTTAGTATTTGAAATGTTCCGATATCTGTATGACGACGCATAGCATTGACTGTAGGAATGATAAGCATTATTTCATTTGTAGCGGATTTTACAAGATTTAGATATACATTTTTTATTTCAAAGGGATCTGTGATTGTTTCTAAAACATTCGGTTTGATTCCTTCTTCTATTTCCTTTATTCTAATTTCCGTAGGTGTAGATTTGTTCCATAGCATATCAAAAAAGTATTGCTGCTGCTCAACAAACGATTTAACTGTGCTATAGATATACTCTGTGGGAAATTTTTTTTCCTCTGCCCTGGCAGTGGCTCCATATCTTATTCCATCAACTATGCCAAGATTACCTTTTACACCATCAAAATGTCGAAGATCTAATAATTCAGATAATTTTTTACAATATGAAATATTATTTGCAGAAATTTCTGTAATAAGACGAATCCTGCATCCTCTATTTATAATGTCAGTATATGCTTTTATGACAAACTCGTTGTTAAACATTATAGATGGGCCATTCTTATCTACAATAGAATCATAACATTCTTTTACACTGGCTAATTCTTCTTGACCCTTATTGAAGATTTCTTGTTCTCCTTGCCATACCTCGGTTCTAGGCAAGAAAGAATCGTCAGAAGGCTTAGACATTATTGATTGTCATTGGAATAACAGAAAATTAAGATTATTAAAGTCTGTGCTAAATTGAGATATTAATAATTTTTAGTTTTCTTTGAAATGGATTAAGGTACTTTGCAAGTGAAATTTTATCTAAACAAAAGTTTTATCTATAATTATTATCAAAATTTTATTTACTTGGACTTAGGCTTGGAATTTTTGTCTACAATTTTGGAGTCATATTTAATATTGATTATAGAGAATAACATTTTGCAAAACATATGTGAATGATGTTGATTTGCAAGATGCAAAATAACAGAGAATCAACAAAATCAAGTTTTAAATTTCTTACTGCAGAGTACAAAAATACCTGCTACAAGGGACAACAAACAAGAAATCCAAGAAAAAGATTTGGAGAAAGAAATTGTTAACTTGCAACATCCTTTAAATATCGTTACTAAAGTAGTATATTGCTCGGTAAAAATAGTTTGGAAATTCAAATGGGTTTAATAACAGCATTTTTCAATATTACATATCAAAGAATGTTGATAGATCTGGTCAATATATCATAATTATTGTTATTATACAACAATAGATAACAAATATTCAAATATCATAAAACCAAAATTTTTCATATACAATTAAGGGTATAACAAAAATACATATCAAGAGAAACGAAATCAAGAAAAAGGAACTCAAAAAATACCATCTTTTTATTGGTATACTAGATCTCTTGCATAATTAGATGCAAACAGCTTTATGATTAATAGTCATCAACCTGTTCTCTCTTTGCTTTCATACGAGGTGCTATCCCGAAAACTATTGTTTTTCAAATCATTTACCGGCTTGACCGTGCAACAGTTTGACAATATTTACGATAAAGAAATAACAAAAAGATATGTTAAACATGAAATTCAACGGTTGTCCAAAAAATATCGAAAAAGAGACATGGGTGTTGTAGTCAGGCATTTCAAATTGGATACAAGAGAAAGGTTTCTTCTGCTTTTGGCCTACTATCGTCTTTACATAACTTACACTTTGACCGATTTTCTCTTTAATTTGGATCAAAGAAACATTTGCAGAGATATCCAAAAGATTGAAGGGTTAACAAGACAATGCGTACCAATTCCGGAGAAGACATATCAAATAACAGATGTTTCGAAATCCAACAGAGGAAGTAGAGAGATATTTTCGTGGCTTCATTGATTTTATAGATTGTACAGGACATCAAATACCAAGATATGTTGATAAAGACACAATCTTTACTATTCAGGCAAAAAGAAGGAGATATCTGGTAAAGAATTAAATTATGGTTAACAATCGTGGTGATATCCTTCATAAGATTGTCTATAAGAAAGGACGAAGGCATGATTATGATGTGTATAAAAAGAATCATCCTGAAACTCCTAAAGATGTTGTTACTGTAGTTGATCTAGGATACCTTGGCATAGAAAAAGATTATCCAGAACAACTATCGGTTCTACCATGTAAAAAGAAAAGAAACCAATCTTTATCTGAGGAAGAAAAAGAGTATAGCAAATTTCACTCTAAAAAAAGAATAGTGATAGAACATACCATCATTTGCAGATTGAAAAAATACCGAATAAAGAGTGATGTATATAGAAACAAATTGAGAAAATATAACAAGGTATCGGACATAGTTGCAGGCCTGATAAACTATAGAATATTAAATCATCAGAACTAGAAACAGATGTAAAATACAGAATAATGATCTAAATTGTTTCTAATTATGCACGAGATATATAATATAATACGAAAGAAAGCAAAATCGTTAAGGCAGTTAAGAAGGACAGAGAAAAAGTTAACCTACTTCTAATTTTACAGATAGTAAATCGATACATTTAACATACCTACTTTATTATCTAAATAAATTTCATTAATGAAAGTTGTTTTGAATCATCATCATTTGATTTTCTAATTCCAATACTTCTTCTGCTTCCAATTAAATAAGGAAAATCAAAATTCATGTTCCTTTTTATTACTCCTTCCTTTAGATTTTTCAAAATGGTGTTTGAGTAACCATTGTCCACAGCAAGATTATAGATATGGCTGAGAGGTTCATTAAAATGATATAGTCTCTTGTATTCTTCAATTCTCGCTTCTTCTTCTTCTTCTTCTTCTTCTTTATTTAGCATTTTAAATATACTCTTCATTCTTTCCCAAATGTCTGCTCTCAGCCGTAAGGTTGCTCCTAAAATGTATCCAACCCCAGAGTTAAGACAATTGTCAAGTATTAAATCAATATCATTTATTGAATCTGTAATTAGCGGAATAATAGGATCAATATTTACAGCACAACGAATTCCTGCATCACTAAATCTCTTTATTACTTTAAACATTGCAGATGCAGGCGGAGTTCCAGGTTCTACTATACGTCTTATATTTTCATTACAAGTTGTAATTGACCATACTAAAAAACAATTATCTTTGTATTGCTGATGGAGTTCTATGTCTCTTGATATTAAGGTTGATTTTGTAAATACATAATAAGGAATATGGTATTTCTGTAGAATTCTAACACATTTTCTTGTTAATTCGAACTTTAGTTCTGCTGGTTGATATGCATCTGTGGCTGATGAAATCATTACAGGTTCTATAACTTTTGACTTCCAAGAGTTTAATTGACTTTCAAGTATCTCTGGAGCATTACTTTTTGAATAAATTTTATCATAGAATGCTGGAGACCATTCATATGTAGCATAACAATAACCACACCTATGTTGACATCCCTGATACACATTCAAGGTATATCCTCTAAATCCTCTTACCGTAAAGGGATGAAGCACTGATTTGCTCTTTTTGTCAATGAACTTTGGTGCTTTTTTGCTATATCATAGACTCATTACAGAAAGATATAATACAAAAGGACAATTAAATCAAATCTATCAACTTTATTTTATCTAAATTTCCTTATTTTTGTATACAAATAAAAGAGCATAGTATTTCAGTATTGCAAACACATTAGATTAGCTAATAAAAATAAAATAAATATTTTTATGTTATCTGTAGTTTAAAGATTATTCGTATCCTTTAACTTGGTATATCAGAAATCTTTAGGCAACACTTACATAATATTTTGATATTTCCATAGTATTTATCATCATAATTTAGACCAAAAACGATCTGGAACAGTTATATATTCAAGGGTCGGCCTTGACAATCGATTCGTCAACTTTAAATTCTGAACTTTTATATAGAAAGAGAGTAATCTGGCTCCGGAGCATCCGTGCCTCCAGTGTAGTAAAATAGAGTATTCAAAAGGATTAAAAGATAATATTATGGTTTATTTTCTCTTTCTGCAAACATCATAATCCGGAGGCTTGGAAGCATCGGAGGCAATTTTCACTATTTTAATAAACTGGAAAAAATATTGTATTTTTTGTCTTTTAAAATATGTCATTTTGCTTTGCCTAGTTTGCTTCTATCAACAGGATTATTTCCTGTCATTGCCCACCTAATGAAGACTTTATAGATATACTACCGATAGATTGCCATGTCAATTTGATACCTATTTTGTGGTCATATTCTTTTAACAATCTTATCCATATCTTTTTGAAAATGCCAATCGAACCTATTGTTGGAATCGGCAGCGACATGTAGAACCAGAACCATATTCTTTAGACAACGTCTTCCATTGATATCCGGCTCTTAGAACGTATATAATGCCATTTAACACTTTTCTAAATGGAATTACAGGACAACCTATCGTTTTGTTTGGTTTTTCTGTTGGTAATGTAGAACTAAGGATACTCCATAATTCTTCTGAAATATTTGTAATGGTAGGTTTGTTCTTGCTCTTGTGACATCTACAGCAGCAGGGCACATTTTAATTAATATTAACAATAATCTATAACTCTATCGAATTTTGGGATAGGCTCTAAGATAATTTTATTGTTGGATGTAAGTTGTGATGTTTGAATTATCTACGGGATTATTTATGTAGATATTAATAGATCAATAAATACAATTGCTGGATAAACAAATAGGAATATCTTAAACTACTAATAACTTTTAATCGTATTCTATTAGGATGGTTAGTAACCATATATTCCGAATAAATATATAATCAATGCGTTATCAGTTCCTCACGTCTGGAGTGATTCTAATACTTGCTGTTATCTATATCTCTTTATTAGTTTGTACAGCATAGATTATATAATGGATAATTCATGATAAATCAGTATCTGTTGTAGATTTATTCTGTCTTTTAATATTATAATATTAAATTAAATATAGTCATTTAACTATATACAAAACCGCTTTATATTAATCTGTTATTAGACATAGTACTGATTTAATATTGATCGTGAGGATATGATATTCTATAAAAAGTAACCTATTTACCTAGGCTATGACTGGTTATTCTCTATCATAGGAACATTTATCTGACGCTCTGGTAAGAATGAACGACTAATTATGATGTATTATGAACTTGAAACAATGGTTTACTTTTCCTATTTATTAAGGATAAGAGAAAAAAGAAACCTGGAATAAGATATTAGTGACCTATTTGAGAGACCTTATTTATTAGGCCAGTTAAAAATATGGCTAAATTTCTTTTTCAACCTGACCCTATTGATATAGTAGGGTTAAGCCATTAAGAATCGATATTCATAAAGGTGTAATAAAAATAGTTGATGAAGACATCTACTATGACTTTCAATTGAATAATAGTGAATCCGTAATAGTGGGAACAGATAGAGAAGAAGTATTAGCGAGAATTCAAAGAGGATTTGAATACCATTTCAAACAATATAGCAAATTAAAAAAAGAAGGCATCAAGGCAATAGATTATGAAACTTTACAAATATGGAAAAAGTTGAAAAGGCGTATAACATTTATCAAGTTAAAAATATTGCTTCCTCACTATAACATTGTTCATATCGTTCTAAGAAATTCAATGAGATTGGTACAGATTGATAGCGAGCAATTTCCGTGACAGGAAGGAGGCTCTCCTAATACGGTTTCTGCCCAACGACGTTGCCCTGCGGGCAGTAGCGGCAAACTAGAATGTCCTTTCCACCGTTTTCGCCGTCATAAGTAGCCACACAACCAACTTCTTTCGAGTTCTCCCAGACCATCTGCTGGTAATGACCGGGAAGTCATCACTTCCCCTGTGACAGGAACTGTGCTATGTACGGCTCCTGCGGGAATAGTGCGCGGTCATAGCGGCAGTCCAGAATGCTACCGGCGGTTGCACAACCAACCTGGGTCGTGGCAGGTGAGACCACCTGAACGTAATGACCTATTTTATTCAGCCATGTATCGAAATTTTCCGTCGTGACAGGGCTGCCGTTCCAATTTTTCTTTTCGTCAACCCATGCAGAGATTCCTACCCCTGGGTCATTGGTCCCCCCAAAGGATGCAAGGTTCTCACCCTCTTTTGGGAAAATGGAGGTGTCGTGGGCAAACTCGCCAGTCGTAGCGAGATGCTCGGCCCAAGTCTTGGCGCCGGCGGCAAGATCGTCACTCCATGTAAGCGGTGGAACTCCAATGGCAGCGCGCTCGCGGTTGTGAACGTCCAAGATAGTCTTGATGAAATCTGCAGTATTTACAGTATTGTTGGCCTCCTGAAACGGGACAGTGCTATACCCCCCGTGTCCATTTCCAACCAGGGTTAACTTTACTCCATTTGCACAGGTTAATGTCCTACCGGCTTGGTCTACCAATTTGTCGCATGTAGTAGGCAAAGTGATGCTGTTACCCGTTGACCCACCAGTTGATGAACTGCTGTTATCAGTTGTAGTAGTTGTAGTAGTTCCACCGCCAGCTGATGATGAGCCACTATTATCCGTAGTAGACCCACCAGTTGATGAACTGCTGTTATCAGTTGTAGTAGTTGTAGTAGTTCCACCGCCAGCTGATGATGAGCCACTATTATCCGTAGTAGACCCGCCAGCTGATGAGTCGTCACTATTGTCGGTAGACTGACCACTAGCATACATAATTGCTGAAGCAGGTAAAACCATGGAAATCACTATTAAAAATATCAATGAAATATCTATTCTATTCATAGGTACCAGTGCCGTAACGTATATATAAAATCGATGTAAAATAAACAGTCCAAAGTAGAGAATGCAAATGAATTAAAACAATTGTGAAAAAATATACAGTCAATTAAATAGATATTTTAAAACTGCAATTTAAAATAGAACATGGAACACATAGAACATGCTATATCATATACCCCTCCATTAATTATTTGAATAAATAATGATGAAATTCATCATGACTTTCAGATAAACAATACCGAATCTTTTATAGTTGGTGTAGATAGAGAGGAGGTTTTAGAGAAAGTTCAAAGAGGATTTGAATCGATATAATCTATGTGGCAAGTTAATAAAAGAGGGGATATCAAAGCTTTAGATTATGATACTATGCAGGCCTAGAAAAGATTGCAAAGACATATCATATTTGAAAAAGTTAAAGAATATAATATAAAGTAATTTGGCTCCGATTCCTCCGTCCCCCCCGATTTATCTCCAAATAATGTTCAATTTGTTTTTTACATAATAATATATGAAATTGGTTTTAAGAATTGTTATAGTTATACGCACTTAAGATTCCGGAGCCACGGATGCTTGAAAGCCAAATTACTCTATTATATATAAATCGCCTTGTGTTTTTTCACCTTTGTTTTATCATGTCTACAAACTCTTCTTCGGTCATTTTCCTTTTTGCTGCTATCCATTGTTCTACATCCTTGCCTGCAAGGTATCTTAGTTTTGGGCTTTCACTGGTAATTGCATGAAGTACTACCTCGGCAACATATTGCGGAGTAGATCCATTTTTCATCATTTTATCTACGCTATTTTCTCTGCCTTTCATTAACGGAGCATATGGTGAATTAGGATCTTGAGATTTTTTTGCCAAGACAGAAGAGTTAAAAAAGTTTGTCTTTATCACACCCGGTTCAATTAAAATTACTTTTATACCAAATGGTTCTACTTCGTATGACATAGACTCGCTCAAACCTTCTACTGCAAATTTAGTGCTTACATACGCAGAACCTGTTGGAAAGCCAAACCTTCCGGCTCCTGAACTTATATTGACAATCAATCCTGATCTTTGTTTTCTCATAATCGGGAGAACAGTTTGAGTAGTTCTTACCACTCCAAACACATTTGTCTCATATTGTGTTTTTATTTCATCTATGGAAAGATCTTCAAAAGCGCCAGTTAGTGCATAACCGGCATTGTTTACCAATATGTCTATTCTGCCAACTTCATCATGTATTGTTTTAATTGCCTTTTTCACAGAATTCTCATCCGTAACATCAAGCTGTGCAAAATGTAAAGGTAGTTTTTCATCTTCCGAAATGGATTTCAAAACGGAACCTTTTTGCAGGTTTCTCATTGTGGCATATGTTGTAAAGCCATTTCTTGCCAAAATCAAAGATATTTCATGCCCAATTCCACTTGAGCTTCCAGTAATTACTGCAACCTTTTGCTTTGAATCCATAGAAATTCATCGTTGTAATCCTCTACATAAGTATTACATTAAAAAGAGAACTAAACCCTTTTTTTAAGAATTCTTCCGATAGGATGAAACTTTATCATTGTATACTATTCAGTTAAATGAATATCGATGACAAATAGTTGAAAATCTGTTTTATGCAAATAACAAAAGAAGATAATGCTATAGATGAAGAGTCATTACACGAAGAACTAGATCTATTACCTGAAGACAAACATGAAAGCAAAATTCTATTTTATAGGTTTAGCAAAAAGTGATATAGTTTCATATGCGCTCTTCATAAAGAAGACAGAGAACCATTATTGAAAATGAAATTGGAATTATGTAGTTATGATGAAGATATTTGCAAGACCATAAATATAGAGGATTACCAATCTCTTATAGATCATTATTTTTTCTTATTGGCTATTATACGACAACAAAAACTACTTGAAAGATTGAATACAGGCAATGTGAAAAAAGATATAACACTAGTAGATTTTATGTCAGAATAAAAAAATTTTCGACTTCATAGTGAATAGACTAATTGCATTTGAAAGTAAAGGGCAATACAAAGTATCTTTATGCCCTAATGGATGACGAGACAGGGTCATGAATTGCCCAACAGGTGGCAGACACTAAGAACACCGCTGATATAACTCCTTTATTCTCGAAGGGAAAGGAAGTAGCAGGAACTAGACCGAACACTTTGATTAGTGACGGAGCACCCAATTTCCATACAGCGTTTAACAGAGAATTCTATACTAACAAATGGCCTAGAACAAGACACATCAACCACATTCGACTACAAGGAGACCATAACAATAACAAAATGGAAAGGATGAACGGGGAGATTAGAGATAGAGAGAAAACCATGAGAGGACTTAAAGGCATGAGATTTATCTTGTATATTCGAATCATGGATTGTAAAAACGGGTTCTGTTCACTCCGTGGGTGTTGAAAATGGGTGTTTAAGTTTGGGTGGTAAATAGTGAACTTAAGGTTGAATTTTGTTTTTAGAATCCATTATTAAAAAATGTGGCATATTATAAACCACATAGAATGGAATGCCATCATTATCAAATCTATCAGTAATCCTTTTGATTTCTGGAACCTCTAATTTAGTTTTGACAATTATATCCTTTTTAAGGATTCTATATCTATTAAATTTCTCGTTCGCTCTTTCTATTCTTACTTCATAACTAGGTAAAGTCTCATATTCTTCAGGTTTAGGTGCATTATTGAGTTCCCCTCTATATGAAATAGGAGTATAGACGGAAAATATTACTGGAGCAAAATCACAAGCTATATGATTAGGATTATGAGGATCACCAATCATCTTCTTTAATACTAATCTTATTTTTATTCGGGAGTTATCCTCCAATTCATATTCATTCCAATGTTCCTCTATCACTTCAAAATCTAAATCTTCAAATTCAGAAGGATATCTCTGAATATTGGACAATAATATCTAAGAAAGGAAAGATGGATTTAATTGTTTATGTATGTGAGATAAATAATTCATTGGCTTTAAGTAAATAGCCTTCATTGTTTGAAGATGGACTTATAATGTCTCCAACAATTGAAATATAATCATGTTCTTGAATCGAAGGGTTTTGATATTTTTTATTTTGTTTCCCCAATTCTATAAATATTCCATTGTCTTGTCTATTTGATTTCTGAATTGAAACATATGTCATTATATTTATATGTTAATCGGATGGATATTTAAATAAATTCTTCCATTTATCCTTCTCTTTAATGTTTATCCCAGCCTTCTCCGCTGGCGTCTTTCCTTCTAAGGCTTGATGAGGTTTGACAAAGTTATAATAGATTCTTTGACCTTCTGATATAGCTGACTTGCTTGATTTCCAACCTCTTTGGACTTTGACTCTTTCCCTCAAAGTTCCATTCATTCGTTCTATTCTATTGTTGTTAGCATGAGGCTTGTTGATACCACACTTGGCTATATGCTCAACCTTATCCCCTAATGTTTTTACGCCTTCTCTATAAGCTCTTAAAGCGTCAGTGTAGACTACATCAGGCTTATTGTTATGGCTATTCTTTATCGCCTCGTTGAATGCTTGAACTGCTCCGTTAATGTCTCTTTTTTCAGATAACTTGGAAGCTATCAAGAACCTTGATTCTCTATCCATTACGTTCCACAGATAAGCAATTCCTGTATGACCTTTCCTTGTTTCACCATCTTTCATCTTTACAAACAGTTCATCAACGTGCCATTGATTTGATAGTTGAGGGATTAGCGAGTTAACATGCTCAGATATTCTTGGAATATATTTCTGAATCCATGAATAGATGGTCGAAAAACTCATATCCAAACTAAAGTGGTCGTTCATGTTTCTAGCTACCTTTCTTAACGATAATCCTGAGAAATAGAGGTCAAGAGCAAATGTAACTATTTCAGGGTTAAACTTTATCCCTTTCAATAAGGATTGTTCTTTAAATTTATGCTGACAGTCCTTGCATTTGAATACTTGTTTATTTTTATAACTACCATATCTCATAACTTTTATAGAACCACATTGGTCACACTTTACAGCATCCTCTGAAAAGATTTGAGGTTTCTGTTGCTGTGCTTCTATAAATAGTTTGACCGCATGGATATGTTTACAGGATTCAATTTTACGATATTCAAAATCAGGACATGAACAAACCCATACAGATTCTAATAGTTCAACGGTATATTTTTTATCGGGAAAGGTTTGAGATTTAACAATATAACTATTCTCTCTATTAGAGATGATATTACTACCTTGTTTTAGTATTAATATCCCATCATTTTTACGGAAATCAATATTACATGTCGTCATATTTATCGGTCGATATATGATATAAGAGATATGTAAATATATGTATCGGTCGATTAGTTTACTTATTATGGGAGTTACAACGAAAGTAGCAGCGGCAAAGAAAGGAACCAAGTCTTTAAAAAGCACTATACCTGAGTCTATCGTTGAATTTTTAAAGTTAAAAGAAAGAGATGAGGTTGAATGGCATATGGAAACTCAGAACGATAATAGAGTTGTAGTCATAAAAAAGAAATAAATATTAGTCGTAATTTGCTTGTTCTTTAACTATTCTTTCATTTTCTATACTAGCAATTTCGATTGCTGCTTTCTCTAACAGTTGAGCGGCTTTTGATTCCTCTAAATTCAATTTATACATTTTTGCCTGTCCCACTTTTCTAACAAGTTTTAAAATCTCAATATCTTTTAACTTATTGACAGCTGTGAATGCTGTTTTATTGGATAAAGATGTATGCTGTGCTACCTCTGTTTGTGAATAAACATCTTCCTGACTCTCGATAAAGAAATCTAGAACTTTTGCCATTGCTACTCCAGAAAATAATCTACCATATACTCCCAAGTCATCTTTTTCTGAGGCCAATACTGATATATGTTAGACCAAGCTAATAAAGTTATGTATTAAATTACTGCATATTACATAATAGAATTGTATTATTTGAGGTAATAAAATAGTCAGTAATAAACTACATGATGTTTAAATACTATCGATACATATATATTACCGATTGTTCTGGAGCAGACACATAGAGACATTTTAAGGAAAATGTATAATAGGAACATCATAGGCGATAAACATACTCCTAAAGAAAATATTCTTAGATCTTTGAAAAGCAAAAATGTAAACAAAGCGTATAAAGAACTAGTCGCTTGGGGATTCATTATTCAATATAACACAGGACATGGGATTGATATCAAGTTGAACAAACTAAAGTTAAAAGAAATAAAGGAGATATTGTTATACTCGTAATTTTTCACCACCCATTTTTGAACACCCAAAAATAACACCTAGAGATTCAACAGAACCTAATTTATGATATTATGATATACATTATATTCATACAATAATTGATATTCTTTGCAAAAAATCTTCTATATCTAAATTTATTATAGTAATATATGGGAAATTCCTTTAATGTTGGTGTCTCTTGAAATAGAAAAGAATTCAGATGATTTTAATATCGATAAATCAAAAAGCCTGAACAAATACCAAACCAATTAAGTATTAAAGGATTTAGTTATGAAGCGGGCCCGTAGGGCTTGGTGCTGATATCGGTCCTCTAAACAGGATTTCATACCTAATTTGAGTAAATAGATATTTAAAGATATTGGAACAGAAATAATCCCATCACAAATAAGACATAACCTTATTATCGATATCTTCAGTTTCTGGACAGTTTGACGATCTGGACGGTTGTTTTATAAAATATTAGGAATTATTATTAATACTTTATTGTTACCACTTCATTTTTTCTTTAAAAAATCTCAAAACAACTGTCAACGTTGTATCCCTCCAAGTATTTTACTTTTAGTATAACATTTAGTCATAAGAATATTAATTAGCCATATTTCTATCGAATTTTGGAATAGGCTCTAAGTATTATTCTCTAATTCATTAAACCTTTTTAACACTGTTTCCATAAATGGATATCTGTATTTTGTTTCTTTTTCAAATACCTCGAGAACTTCTTTTGATTTTTTTAGATAATGAAGAGACTTGTCTTTATCATTTTTGGAATTTAAAGTATTTTCAGTAAAGAATATGCGGCTTATGTTATAATAAACTTTAGATATGCCAATTTTATCATTTAGTTTTGTTCGTATGCTTAACGCCTTTTCATGATATTCTAGTGCATTATTAAGTTGACCTTTGTAAAAATATACAAGTCCAATATTGCTATAATCTCTAGCCATGTTTACTTTATCATTTAAAACTCTTCTTATTTCCAATGACTTATTATGGAATTCTAATGCATTTTCCATTTTACCTTTGTAAAAATATACAAGTCCAATATTGCTATAATCTCTAGCTGTCTCCACCTTGTCATTCAGATCTATGTGTATTTCCAATGCTTTAGTTAAAAATTCCAGTGCATCATCGAGTTGACCTTTATATTTGAACGTTAGGCCAATATTTCCATAATCTCTAGCCATGTTTACTTTATCATTTAAAACTCTATCTATCTCCAACGCCTTTTCATGATACTTTAATGCATCATCGAGTTGACCTTTGTCTCTATATACCATGCCTATATCGGTATATGTCTTAGCCATTCGGATCTTTTCCTTTAACTCTGTCCTTATTTCTAACGCTTTGTTATGGAATTCTAGTGCATCATCGAGTTGACCTTTGTAAAAAAAATCTAGCCCTATATTGTTGTAATCCCTCGCCATATCAACTTTATCATTTAATTCTGCATGGATTTCCAACGCCTTTTCATGATACTTTAATGCATCATCGAGTTGACCTTTGTCTCTATATACCATGCCTGCACTAGTATAATTTTTAGCCATGCCTAATCTATCATTTAATTCTGCATGGATTTCCAACGCCTTTTCATGATACTTTAATGCATCATCGAGTTGACCTTTGTCATAATGAGCTAATCCTATATTACCATAATCCCTTGCAATACCCAACCTATCATTTAGATCTTTATCTATCTCCAACGCCTTGTTATGAAATTCCAGTGCATCATCGAGTTGACCTTTGTAATAATGAGCTAATCCTATATTACCATAATCCCTTGCAATACCCAACCTATCATTTAGATCTTTATCTATCTCCAACGCCTTGTTATGAAATTCCAGTGCATCATCGAGTTGACCTTTGTAAAAATAAGCTAATCCAATATTATCATAATCCCTCGCCATACTTGACATATCATTTAGATCCTCATGTATTTCCAATGCCTGTCTGCTGCTATTCATCGCTTCATCCTGATTACCCATATTTTTAAATATTATTCCAATATTGCTATAATCTCCCGCCATACCCAACCTATCATTTCGCTTTTGATTAGAATCAAGTGATTTTTTATGATAAGATAATGCTTTGGATAATATGCCAATGGAATTTAAAATTAAACCCATTTCTCTGCAAATACTTGCAGAATATATTAAATCGTTATAATGTTCTGCAAATGTGATGACCCTATCAAAATCGTTATTTTCGGAACCATGGTTGAATATCAGATTGAATCTTGCTATTGAAAATTTATGAATGTTTTCTTTTCCAATTGAATTACATGTATTAAAAAGTATATTGCAATAATATTTGTAGAATTTTTGACCATATTCTTTTTCTAAATCTGGATAGATTTTGTTAATTGCCTTTTGCATTGTTTTTTCCAAATAGTTTCTTATTGCTGGGTGTATATCATACAGCCAGTATTCAGAATTACTGATTTCGTCAGAACTGCTTTCTGATTTTATCTCAAAAAGTAGACTTCGTTCTTTCAACTCATCAACGGATTTTATATTTTTATTAAAAATCTCTTGAGCCACATCAATTGGAAATGGAGATTTAAACAAGGTCAGATTGTATAATAACTTTTTAATTTCTTCGGGTAACCTACTTATAGTATAATCAAAACAAGCTTCGAGAGATCTAAAGCGTTTCTCCGGTTCATTTGTATTAACAATTCCAAGGCCAAGAGTATCTGCCATTTGATTTATTTGGTGTATGCTCGAGATATTCTTTGCAATTATCTCAATGGATAAAGGATGACCACCTGTCATTTTAAATATTTTAGATAACGCTGCTTTAGATTTTGGATCTGTCATTATATTCTTAACATTTTTTAAATAACGTTCCTTTGTCAATTTAGAAAATAATTTCCTAGTCTCTTGCTCATGCAAGCCTTCCAGATCTATGGGTATTTCTTTGTCTTCAAAATTATTGTTCCTTTCTCTGCTTGTAATTAAAATTGAAGTATTATTCAAAAGGTTAAGATAATTACTTATATTTACAGCCTCATCATATTGTTCCGTTGCAGTCTGCCTTTCATCATTTATTATATAGGATACAGTCTCATAATTATCCAAGAACAACAATGGATGTTTTTTTTGGGCTAAAAAATTATAGACAATAGTTTTTTGGTCATCTATATTTAATTTTTCAAATTCATTTATATCATTTATATCAAACAAAGTCTTGACAATATTTAACAAAAAACTAGAAAATGTCATTTTAGATGCATCGGAGAAATATACGGGAACAACCAAATCAAACAGTCCTTCTTTTTCATACTGGTGGATAGCCTTGAATGCAAGCTGACTCTTTCCTGAACCACCGGGTCCCACAATACAAACTTTTATAGAAGGAATTTTGATTTGTTCTTTTATTATTTTGTTGATATATTCTTCTCTTCCAACAAAAAATAATTTCTCACCTTTAAATAATCTTGAAGTCTTTTGAACCAATAATGAAGATAGAGATGATGAAGTAGTATTAGCAATAGAGGTAATAAGATTATTATCTATGTCTTTACCTGTTTTCCCATCATCTTTATCATTATTTTCTAAGTTCAAAGCCTGTATAATACTAGTGACACCTTCATTCCATTTTTGTTCAGGAAATAAATCAACAGTATGTTTTTGTCGTAGTTTACGATAAGGAATCTTACAATCATCTAATCTAACAGGTATTGCAAATATCATCCTTGGAGGATATCTGTCTGCATAATCTAATGCAAATGTGTATTCCGTTTGTACAAACCCTATTTTTTGAACAGAGGTCGAAGAAAAAAGAGGAATGAAATATCTACTATTCTCAATTGCATCCATAATTTCCTCTTTCCAATCTTGACCTGGTAATATATTGTGTTTATCTAGCCAAGACTTGAATCCTGCCTTTTTTAATTCATTGTAAAGTCTTTCTGCATGTTTAAAATCTTCTCTAGCATAGCTAATGAAAACTGTCTTGGCAGGATTATTATCGCTCATGGGCTATAACCACAACTTTAACCAAATGAAGATAAATCTCTTTTGTTTGCGATAACTAGTTATGTCGTTAGATATTCTGATACTTTGCATAACGTATGTGAAGGACTTTAGTTTCGAAGACGTAAAATAACATAAAATCAACAAAATCGGGTTTTAAATGAATTATAATATATTATATTATAACTCTAGTGGAGAATAATTTTAAAAATTACAACTTATATTATCCACTATAACTGTTACTAAATTGGATATCAGGTTCGGTGGGATTAAGTTCCGTATGGTATACGGGTTCGGTTAGTTATGCATATACATCAACATAAGGATAGGAATATCCATTAGCAAGTTAAGTTATTGAATATCAGGCACTTGAACAAATGTAAAATAGTTCCTCAATGTTTTTTGCTGGCTACAAGATAGAGTATAACTGGCTCTTCATATTCTTCTTTTATCTGCAGTATTTCAAAACCTTCTGATACTGTCAAAGATTGCATTTCTTTTTCTGTAAAGAATCTGATATGGAAACCGTTTAATTCATATATCCATTTTCTGTATCTTGACCTTTTACATAGAAATTGTCATTGCGATTTCTAACAGAAAAAAATTAATCATAGTAGATAAATATTCAAACTATATATTTATAGTTAAGTAGATCCACATAAATAATTATCATCTTAAGGATAAAATAAAAACTAATTGTGCAAGGTCTTTATCATACCTCGAGTTCTAAGAGTCTTATAATTATCAATTAACTTCATTATTTCTTCATCATTGTCTGCATTAGGATCAGATTCCACAATTAAAAAATTCTCTCCTATCATTGAACTAATAGTTTTTTTATTCTTATATTTAGTTATAGAAAATCTTGCTTTACCTAATTTATCCTCAAACTTTTTGCGTATATTCCATCTCCTTGAGATATTATCTCGCAAGTTCCTTTGATTTATTTCTTGGTTTTTGTCAATTCCTTTATTTGATGATAATATTTTATTTTCTATATGATATTCGACTCTCCGTACCCCCGATAAAGAAGATAGCTTTTGTATTAAATCATCAATGCTTTTACAATATAACTCACTTATTTCCTCATTTGGCATCGCGCGTGTTCTTATCAAGGGTTCTTTAAATTCCTTATTAGACGAAATAGCACCATTTTCAATACACCATTTTATAACATCATTATAATTTGAATTATTCTGTGTAGTGACTATTAGTAGGACCTCATCCAATTCTCTTGGAATAGAAATGATATTTATTTTATCATAGATAATTATAGTAGACACTATATTATCAGAATCATTTCTTATTTTTTGATATAAAGTTAATGAACTCCAATTAGAAAGCAGATGGTGAATTAAAATAAATTTATCTCTATTATCTAGTACAAGTGGGAGTAAAGATGTATTTGTATTTTGATATAAAACTACTCTATTTTTATTAACTATCCTAACATGTCTGACATGATGATTAGATGGACCACATAATGTCTTACAAAAATTCTTGAAATGTTCATATTCTTGTTCCTCCAATTCCACACAACTATTGTTGTGATTATTATTGATTATCTCTTTAAATTCATAGATTATGGGCGAATAGTGAAAGAAGGGATTGGATGATTGATTAGGCTTGAATTTTGTATTGTTAAATCGGACAAATTGAAATACGGTATTACTAAAATCTGATGATCCAAAATTCGCAAACCCTAAATCACATTGCCAAAAGAAAGCCTCATTAAAGTCAGCTTCTATCTCAATACCTTCAAAATCAGTATGAAAAAAGTAGGCGTCTTTAAAGATAATTGGAGAAGATAAATCTTCTTTTATCATACCGTCACTCTTAAAAATACAAGAACATAATGAAACATGCGATAAATCTGCGCCGGCAAAATTGCACTTAGTTAAAATAGTTCCGGTTAAATCCGCTCTTGTAAGATTAGATCCCTCTAGAAAAGAATGAGAAAGATTTGCACCCGAAAGATTACTTCCAGTTAAATCTGCATTTGCGAAATTACAATTTTCTAAGTTTGTTTTAGACAGATCAGAATTCTTTAGTTGAGAATTATTAAACAAAGAGCCAGTTAATATAGATTTTCGAAATTTAATGCCTTCCATCTTCGAGTTACTGAAATCACAGTGTAGTCTAAGATGTGAAAAATTTAAACTTCGTAAGTTTGAATTAGTTAGATTCAATCTTTGACCAAAACAACTAATACGTTCTAATATACGCAAATTATCTTTATCAATCATTGCTAAAATAGATATGGCTGCACCTTTAGAGACATTTTGAGGATTTTCTATCAAGTTATTTAATTCTTTGATTATTTCATCTTGTAAATTACAATTTCGTGATTGATTTTCAAAATAATGGTCATCTAATTTAAGAATATTAAGATCTTTTAGTATATGAGATATATGGTTCAATATTTCTTCACTTAATGGAATTTTTGTAATTTTAAAAAATTCATCTGTAGACTTTTTTAAAATACTAACTAAGATCCGCTTAGCTACAAAATATTCAATCAATTGATTATTAGTAAACCAACAAACTCTATTATTGTCCACAAAAAGAAAAATTTGGGAATCAATGAAATACAATAGATTCTCCAAAGAATCCTCAGATTTTGGATATTTAAGATAAGCTTCAAAATAATTATTAGCAATTTTTTGTATTGGCTTATTTTCACCGAGGTATTGATTAACTGCAACATCCTCTGACACTTTTCTTATCATAGAAATATATTGTTGTTTTTCAACCGTTGAGTAATTGGTATTATTTCCTAGGTTTCTATTGAAACCGTGTTCGATAGAACTATTAATTATGACTTCAAAAATGTTCTGAATCCCTATTTTGATTCCTTCTTCTTTGGCTATTTCTTTGAATTTATCAATGTTATCACAGATTGCATTTATTACAAGAGGCTTTTTTATTAAATCGTTCAAATTCATCATGCCTATTAATTTATTTATTTCAGCAGCCTTTTTCTTTGCGTTTTTATCTATAAATTTGGAAATTTCTTTTTCGCCAAAATCCATTATCTCTATAACTGGATAGTGCAATAGTAGATTCTTTATCTTTTTATCTAAAGTGTTGATTTTAGAGGTAAAAATAACTCTATTTTTGCTACTCACAATTATTTCTATGACTTTATCTATAAACTTGTAAATACCATCAGATTCACCAATGTCTTCTAAGCCATCCAGAATAAACGTAAATTTCCCCTCCTTTAAGTAGTCTTTGAATTGTTGTACGTCACATTCATTAAAATTCAGTTTATATTTGTTCATTAAAATTTTAATAATCAAATTATCCATATTAAGCACATCATTTGACAGATCGTTCCTAAAGTATCGTATTGATAAGTATATAGGATTGAAATCTTTTTCCTCATTTATTAAATCATATAATATCTTAAATGATGTTGCAGTTTTTCCACATCCATATTCTCCTACAATGGTAACTACATGATAATGCCGGAGTAGGCGTTTTATTATATCAACTATATCATCTCCTTTATCATCAACTATATCATCTCCTTTATCATCAACTATATCATCTCCACTTTCTGACATTTTTTTCTCTTTCTTCCATCGCCTATATCTTTGGTTAATATATGACTCTCCAACGTTATTAATTTCGAATTCAGGAATTAGAAATTCAATATCTTTAGGTATACATTCTAAGCTATCCTTGTATTCATAATCAGATTTTACTTTAACTTTATAATAATCAAAGAAACCTATGGATTTAGGAACCTCTCTTTTATCTTTATCAACAACTGAGGGAATTCTTATTTTTCGAATCAGATCAAATTTGTCCTCAAATATTGGTCCTTGAATCTCTTGCAAACTCCATTTTATATCTTTTAAATCAATTCCTTTATAGATACAGGGAATTATTCTTTTATCCTCTTTTTTTGCCAAAACAACTTCCTTTTCAACATCCGGGCTTTTGAGTGAGAAATAGGTAAGTAAAATTATAAAAATGTCACAGGATTTGATGTTCTCTTCAATTACATTGCTCCAAATATCGCCTTCCTGTATATCTTTGACATCTGTAAAAACCTGATGACCATTATGCATTAATGAATCACGGAGACTTTCAGCAATATCCACTGCATCCTTCCTTGAGTAAGAGATAAAAATCCTCAAAAATATTAAGAATTATGATTTGATAAACATATATATTTATTTATATTGCCAATATCATGAAATTAAATTTGGGTGGTTTCTTTAAACGCTTTTTTTCTAGTTGATCATCTTCTTTTTAATATATAATTTATCTATGGCAACTTGCATTTGTCTTATCCAACCACTTAGTTCAGTGCGTAAAACATCTTCTGTTTTCTGAATCAATTCATCTTTATTTTCCTGTTTTGTTTTCTCAGCACCTGATAAAGACATCCACCATAATTTTATATTATCAAGCTCTGTTCTTGTTTGATTGTATTTTATCAAGGTATTTTCTATTTGTTTGTATTCTAAAAAGGATACAAATGTTGCAACCAATGTTGTAGTCAATGCTATCCATATTTGAAAATGTACTGCTGCCAAAATTGTTCCTGCTCCACCACTTAACAATATCAACCACTGTAAGGTCTTTAGCTGCTTTTCAAGTTTAAATGTAGTTTTTTGATAATATGAAATCTGATCCTCTATTCGTATCTTTATATATTGTTTTGCTGAAAGAGTACTGTATCCATCATCATCTCCGGCAGCACCATACATTTTAGGTGGAAGAAGATCATCATATTTGTAAAGACCATGCAAACTTACATCCGTTTTCATCAATGAACTGTTTATATAACTAATTCTGTTTGATAGTTTTTCTTTGGGGGTTAATGTTGTTGTTGTTATTTTACCTTCTTCCTGTCTGTATAGAAAAGATTTAGTACGATAATGATAGATCTCACCTTTTATAGCTTCTGCAGCAGCTCGAAGCAATACCCATTTAGCGCCATATCTAAAGCGATTTAAAGCAGCTATCAAGATAGAAATGATAATTGGTAGTACTATCAAAACATAGTATAGTATATCAACAAAGAAAGTAGACGGTGACACTTTAAATTGTGATTGAATTATTGCAAGTAAAGTAGCCAATACACCAATTCCAAGTATAAATTTTTGAAATCTATTAAAATTACATTGGAGTATTTTAGCACTCTTATCGTAAATGGCCATATTTTTCCATGCTGATTCAAGTAAAGGATCATAGTTTAAAGTATAGAGTAAAAATTGCTCAAATGATGATTTTTTTTGTTGATTAGAATCGAAAGGAAATAATTTAAGAGAGGGGTAGGATACTATTTTCTTTATTTTAGTATTAGACATATTCTGAAGATTTTGCCTTTTACATGATGCAATTTCATCAGCCAAATATCCTGTTTTTTCAATAACAATAATAGGCCAGCTTTTATTGATACAAAAGAGCATTTCTTTTTTAGATATTTGGCCACCACCTGCTAGAAGGGCCACAATTGGAATATTATCTACACCAGTACTAGCCAAAGCAGTAGCTATTTCAAACAACTTTGATGTTTCATCGCCCCATTTATCTCCTTCAACCAATACAAAATGAGAATGGTTGGGATCTAGGTCTGCTTTATCAATATCCTCTTTCCATTTATCGCCCTCTTTACTAGAGTTAGGATAGACCACTAATCCTGCAGGGGCAACACCCAAAAGAACAGGCTTTTTGTTTTGTTCCATCTCTATGGCCCTTTGACCAACTAACTCCATTATTCCTGATTTGGTTCCACCATCGATAATTATTGCATCATTATCTAGAGCATACTGCAAAACAGTATCGAGGATTGGATAAAGTATGGAAAGTGATGCAGAGGAAGTATCAAGGCTACCTGACGCTCCTCCAAAAACTAGAATGATAGACTGGGGTTTAAATGGTAGTTCCAAAGTACCAATAATATTTTCTGCTGAATCGTTAATAGAAGATTTAACTAATATTGTTTTATTTTTAATATTTTTGTTGGTACTATCTTTGTTATTGTCACTTGTAAAGAGAACTTCTTGTTTTTCTAATCTATTATTATTTTTTGTTTTGGTCGCTGGATCCACTACTATTTGAAATGTTGATCAAGAGCATGATATAACCATTCTTTATTTCATATTTTTTAATACATTGATGGACATTAACAATAGTTAAAAATCTCCAATTTGCAAGACTAAAATCATTCTTTGTCTTGATTCAAAGATGAAATTCTGTCTTCAACATCTTTTAACAAAGGATGAGAATATCCAGTTTCTTTGTGGAAATCTAGTAGAATTGTTTTTGCAATAGAAAGATAGTCTAATGCTTCTTCCTTTTTATTCATTCTATATAATGGAAAATTCAGACTGTGATAGTCTTTTGCCATTCTCACTCTATTATTTAGATCTGTATCAATCTCAACTGCTTTGTTATAATATTCTAGAGCTTGCTCGTATTCGCCCATATTGTAATATACACGTCCAATGTTTCTGTAAGCTCTTGTCAATCCAACTATGTTACCTATTTTATTATAAATATCAATACTTTTTTTGAAGTACTCTTCTGCTTTGGTATAAAGACCAATATCTTTGGATATCCCGCCCAAATATCTAAGGATGTGTGCACTTGTTTGCTCGTATTCTTTATCTTTTTTATCTCGTAAAAAGATTATTGAACGCTCAAAATCATTATCTTTACCTTGAGAGATAATATTAAATTGAGCTAAAGAATCTCTACGATTCTCTTTTCCTATTGAATTGTAGATTTTTAAAAGTATATCATAGTAATACGCATAGAAATTGGCACCATGTTCTTTTTTTAAATCATGGTTCGATTTTCCTATTGCCTTGTCTATTGTCTTCTCCAAATAGTTCCTTATTGCCGGGTGTATGCTGTATAGCCAGAATTTAGGATTGCCTATCTCACCAAAACTAGTTTCTGATTTTATTTGCAAAACAAGGCTTCTATTATAAAGTTCTGTAATGGACTTTATTTCATCGTTGAAAATATCTTTAGCAACAGAAATTGGAAATGGTGATTTGAACAATGTCAAACAATACAACATATTTTTAATTTTATCTGATAATTTTTTTAAAGTATAATCAAAACAAGCTTCAAGTGATTGGAAACGTTTCTCTGGTTCATCTATGTTAATCTTTCCAATACCCGAAGTATCAATCATATCGCTAATTTCGTGAATGCTCAAGATGTTTTTTGCAATTATTTCTATTGTAGGGGATGACCACCTGTCATGTTAAATATTTTAGAAATTGCAGATTTTGTTGTTGGATCTTTCATTATGTTCTGTTGATTTTTTAAGTAGTCATCTGAAGTCAATCCAGAAAATAATTCGATACATTCTTGTTCTTGTAAGCCTGCCAGATCTATCCTTATTTCTTTGGCTCCAAAATTATTACGTCTTTCTCTGCTAGTAACTAAAACAGAAGTGTTAGATGGAATCTCGTTGTTAAGAAAGTAGCTAATTTTTCTTGCATCTTCTGCATTTTCAACAGTAATTTTCTCTTTATCATTTAGAATATAAGATATAGTCTCATAATTATCCAAGAACAACAAAGGATGCTTTTTTTGAGATAGAAGATTGTAGATAACGGTTTTGCGTTGTTCTATATCCAGTTTTTCAAATTCGCCTATCTGGTGTATATCAAGAAAAGACTTGGAAATATGTAATAGAAAAGCAGAGAATGTCATTATAGAAATATCGGAGAAATATGCTGGAATAACTAAATCAAACAGCCCTTCTTTTTCATACTGGTGAATGGTTTTGAATGCAAGCTGACTTTTGCCAGAACCACCTGGGCCTACAATACAAACTCTAGATGAAGGAATTGTTATTTGGTCTTTTATAATTTTGTTGATGTATTCTTCTCTTCCGACAAAAAAAGATTTTTCATTTTTAAATAAAGAAGGCTTTTGAGCCAATAATGAAGAAAGAGATAAAGTATCAGTAACAACATTAGGTTTAAGACCTTTTGTAGCAGATCGTTTTTGTTCTGAATACTTTAATGCGTTATTTACTGCATTTAATACAAGACTAGCCAATTCATCTTTATTTTTAAATTTGGATGTAACATAATCATTTCCAAATCCATTACGAAGTCTATTAATATTATCATCACTCTTGATTCGAGATTGTGTAGTTCTATCCATAAAACGACGTGGCCAAGATACATTTTCATCCAATAGGAATATCAAACTTGGAATATCAACCTCACAATCTTTTCTATATTCAAGTTCAGTTATAGAAAGACTATCGGGATTGTCTTTTTTATCGTCAGGAATAAATCCACATCTCCATGCAAATATGCCAATGTAAATGTCACAGGATGTAACATATGTCAAGCATTTTTGTAGTGGCCTTTGATCTGTAGCAACATAATCTTCCATAGCAATAACATCATGCCTCATCTTTCTCAAAGCATCATAAACCGCTTTTCTATACTCTTTTAGATCCCTCATATGTAGAGGAGACATAGATTTTGACCACGAATAATCTCTTATATATCATCTTCATTTTAAATATTCCATAAATTTCATTTGCACAACAAAAATGTAGGGTTATTTAGACAATTACAAAATATTATGCTAAGTCGAGTCGGTAATAAAATTAAGAATGTGTTCCATAAGAGGAAATATAACAACCATAATAGTGTATTAGTTCAATTGAAAATAACTAAGTGTGATCATTAAACTAAATGTATCTGATCTAATATAACGTATATAACATATATTTTTAATTTGCAATATATTATAGTAACTCATTATCTTTTTAAATATTATATCGATATTGTTAATGATTATTGAAAAGTGTTTGACATAAGTTTCATAGTTAGAAAACTTTTGAGCACATACCTGACAAATATAAATTTGATAATATGCTTTATTATTGATATTATACCCACATTACTTTCAAGTTCAATTAAATTTCTTAATTTCTTCCATCTTTAGTTAAAGCAATTGTTTCATATGATTGGTCTAAAAAAATGATCTTTATCCATTTCCTATTCTTTTACATGCTTTAATAAAGTCTCTCCTTTAAAATAACTTTCTTAATTTTCGATAATGTTAAAACTTATACTGTCAAGATAAATTGTACCCTAATTTTGTGGTTTAAATATATTATAAAATATATGTTCAAACCTAACTTTCAATAAAAAATGGCACAGTTAATTCAAAAATAGGACCATTCTGTCCACTCAGAATCAGGATCAGTTGATTGCGTCCAGCAGGAAATTATTTCATTATCCATGGAAGCCCATAATTGCAATCCTCCGTTTGATAACGGAGTTACCGCCAAGGGCGACCAATTGTTTAAAACTGGAATGAAATCTGACCATTCTGTCCAAGAATAACTCTTATCAATATATGTTTTACAGGTTTGTAAGCGTGGAGTAGTTTTTGAGATAATCCACAGTTGTAATCTGCCATCTGATAAAGGAGCCGCAGTTATACAACCACTACTATCAACCCCTCCAGGAGGAATACAAAATTCAGTCCATTCTGTCCACTCAGAATCAGGATCAGTTGATTGCGTCCAGCATGTAAAGATCTTATTA
>JAICXY010000135.1 GCA_025934495.1 Candidatus Nitrosocosmicus sp. | reverse complement strand
CGAGGTATCAGATATAGTATCAGGATTGATAAACTATAGAATAATGACATCATAACTAGAAAGAACCAACTAAAATCCATGGGACCGGTTTAAATGATTTCTAATTATGCAAGAGATTTAATGATCATCTTATTTTATAATATTCTCTTCAACCAATTCCGGAAATGCCTTGCTATCATCATGAACGCGTTCATCAGTAGTTATCTTCACCATCATAAGGATTTTCTTACTCTTGATGTTTACCGCTACACATATTTTCAAATATTTTTTACTCTTTTTCACATTCTATTTATCTCTCACCCACTGGCCTCTGTTTGTAACCTTGATATCGGTATTATCTATTGTTATGACAATATATCATCTTCAAAATCCTTACTTTTGTGTCGAATTTTTATATCCAAATGATTTATTCTTCTATTTATTGTAGAGTAGTCTGGAACAGAAGATACTTTCCCTTTAGTGTCTTCTTATGGGCAATACCTTCTTTGGTTTGTTGACATGACAGATGAAAGTATACTTTGGCATAACCAATTAGTAAAAGAAGGAACGCGTTTGGATAATCAAATGGCTCTTAATCCACTTTGTCCCTGTTCATTTCTTTTAGCTCTGTATCTCAGTTGTTAATAACATCAAATCCTAGCAATATTTTATCACCTCTTCTAAGGATTGATTGTAATCGGACTATTTCATATGATTTCTTAAAAGGTGTTAGCTAAATGTTTTTAGAATACAGAATCATGCAAAGCAGATAATATTTGCAAATCGCTACCTATGCAGTTAATTAAATACTTTTAAATAAAATTTAATTAAAAATTCTAGGTCATTGTTATCGCTTTATGTTACAATCTAGTTTATCTGTCACTTTAGCTATTGGGAAGAGTAGGATTAAAGTTAGATGAAAGATAGAATGAATTTGCTATACCTTCTTTATACGCATTTAACATTTCGGGAGATTGCTCTATTCTTCTATCTTTTCCTCCTGCTGGACCTTCATTCCAGATACTAAGAATTTTTAACTTGGGAAACTTGTTCTGTGCTAAAGAATTAAGTGTATTTTTTGTGTCCGTTGGAGAACCAATACCCCACTCTTCAATTCCTAAAGGTTTTGATGGCGATATTGCTGTTAACTGATTGTATGACTTGTTTAATACTCCAAGGCATCCAATATCACCATCTTCCCCATATGCACTTGCCAGAATCCAATCAATATATTTGTCCCCTGGATACCACTTTTTTATCTCATCCACATTTGAACTCAAGTCTGGATGATATACAAAATAGACATTGGTTGCATCTTGTTGCCTAAAAATAGTTACAATATGGCGGTATGCATCAATATACATTGCTGCCCCTTGCTTGCTCCAAGGAAAATAATTGGTATTTGGCTCATAACCAAAATCTACCAGTATCGGAGAACCAAAAGACTTTGCTGCTTTTGCCCATTCTATTAATGCACCATCGTGTTGGCCATTTAGTATATTGGACATGGTATAAGGACCAGCGTTAGATAGGTTTTGCCCATTGCTCTTCCAAGGCGCAATTCTGATAATGGGTGTCGCATTATTTTGTTTGATTATATTTGCCTTTGAAGCTGGGAATGAAATTCCATTATACCAGTCGTTTGAAAATACAACCAGTGCAAGTTTTTTTCCTGAATTGTTTTCGAATTCATTTATGGCTTTTTGACTAACCTGTTCATAACCTGATTCATCTACCATGGCTGAGTGCCAAATTCCTGCTTTGTTTGTTGTAGACCCAATATTGATTACTGAGGTATTATTGTGACTATCGGCAAAGTTGATATTATTATCTTTATAGAATGCTTCTGCTTTTGATGTATGTGTTATATCTATAGTTCGTACAATCCTTTTGATATTATTATGTATTTGTGATATTATCAGAGGATGAGATAAAACGATGATTGTGCCTATTAGTAAAGTTAAAGCCGTGAGTATGACAATATGCGTCTTAACTGTCATTTAAATATCTTTATCTTCAATCGATAAAAATAGTTATATTTCATGATTCATTCAAATAATCCCCCTATCATATTATTTTGATCTGAATGAATTTTTGACATGGACTAGATAGGGTGAAAAAAGGAAATTGGTAGATTCGTATTTATATATTTTTTGACTTGCTGTTTTATTTGCCTAACCTAAAGTTTATTGTAGTGAAACCCAAAATATTATATATTAATCAAATAAAGAATTGTCTTTTGTCGTCTGAATCGCGATACTCTTGCAAATTTATTGGATTAAAGCTAGTTTACTATGCGTAAGGTTATAAAAATCATCTTTTGGATGATAAAGACTATGAATATGCCTTTTAATACCAAAACTTATATAATACCTTCATATTTATTGATGTCAAATAAATCCTAAAGTCAAAATAACAATAATACTTCATCAAATCATACAGCGTTTTCCTTTAATGCCAGTAACCAAAATAATAGAAATGATTTCAAAGAATCAGTCAACAGATCACTTGATGAAACTAAACATAACATCAATAAATCAATAGATGAATCAAAAAATCAGATTCCACATTATAATACCATTGTAAATAGCTTCCAAGAACAATCACTTCAAACTGCAAAAGAGATATCAGAAGAGTTTATCGAATCTCAAAAATCAATAATTAACTCTCTACAATCAGCATGGAGACCATACAATGAGAGCTTTACCGGATTAGTAAATAGCTTTAATTCTCCAGATTCTGTGGTAAAAGCATATAGCAGATTTGTCAGCAATATTGCAGACAATGCAGTATCAGCAATCAGACTTTCAAACAACATTATCTTCTCAAACTTAGATTCATGGAAATCAGGATTACAACAAGTAAGAGGGAATTCAAGACACATATTCAATCAAAACGTTAATGAAGCAAAAACATTTGAACACAATTCAAGAAAAATTACAGTAAGCAGCATCTAAAAGATGCCAATACCATAATAAACAATAATGCTCAAACTAAAATATATAACACAAATACAACAACAAAGCAATAAAAAATTTTTACAATTCAAAGATAAAGTCATTAAGCATTATTTTATTTTTTTTCTTGTTCTCTGCAAATCCTTATTTTTAAATTTTGAAATATCTTTTTCTTTGATTAAAAATGATCTCTAATGTAATTTTCAAATATTAAAATTTGATTATATATAAAATATTCCTTGACTCTAAATTACAATTACTCGAAAAAAAATGAAATAATATAGTATAATAAACTAACCTGTAAATTATCATATTTATGTTGTTATCCTTTTAAGGTCCCTTTTTAAAAACTGGTGGTCTATAAACAATGATAAAATAATAAAAACCTGTTCAAAGGCTTAAACAAAATCTTTTACTTCCAGGGTATCAAAATCATTCCAAATGTTACTTCCTGTCAAAACAAATACTTGAAAATGCAGATGTGGAATATAAGTATATCCTGTCATCCCAACTTTAGCTATCTCTTGACCCATTTCTACCTGCTGACCCGCTCTTACTTTAGTACTGCCATATGCCAGATGGTCATAGCGGGAGTATTCTCCATTAGGATGCATAATTGCAATAAAGTTTGTATATGCCCAATAAGATGGGTCTGGTCCCCCGATATTGGAATCATCTTTGACAAAGGTTACTATGCCATCTGCTGAGGCAAATACCGGCGTATTTTGTGGAACAACCAGGTCGATCGCATTTCTAAGTTTACCAAAATGGGCAGGGGATGAAGTTCTATCTATTCTTTGTAGTAAATATTTTGGTACCGGCATTCTATATTTATTAAATGTGTTCATTTTAAAAATATAATCTCTTTTATCCATGGTTTGTAGTTTAACATACTATAAAAATGCTATCAGAATCATCAAATCACACCGATCAAATCTTTATGTTCTTTATCATGGAACGAATGATAATATTTAAATATTAATTATTAATTATTCCGAACTTGACGAAATTAATTTGCCTTCTTGTGGTATATCAATATTAACTACAAGTGTTATATATTCTTATAATGCGATCTATCATATAAATCTCATTTTCTAAAACAACTACGTATGCCTATAATTAAAAAAAATTCTTTAGAGTATCTTCAATAAAGGAGGAAAAAATGTTTAACTTTTAGAATCACTATAACATTTTATACCTATTCTTTATGGGTAATCTAATTGTTAAACTAAGGATATAACTTCAATAACGATACCGATTCTTTGTTAGACTCAAAGTTAAGGAATTTCAATTGATCTTTTTACCAAACTTTGGTATTTCTAAACTATATAAAACAAATAAATTTTATTTATCTGAAAATAGATTTAGATAAATAATTGATCTACAAATTGTTAATTTTATAGTTTTCTTTTGATTTTAGAGACAAAGGATATCAAATTAAATATCCCTGTTATTATATGATATTTATAAGGATTTGCCATAATTTTGCGTCACTCCAAAGTCATTTTAGTTACTTATCCTGATGAATTCATAATTAATGAAGCTAGATGCTTGGCGGAATCATTCCATAAATATGAAATTGTAATGGTTTTTACACAAAAGTATTTGGACCTAGCAAAATACGGCATGGGATTAGGCAAAGCTGAAGAAATAAAAGAATTTACACAAAATTGTGTAACTGTAAATACAAATTTAAAATTTGTATTTGAACTATAGTTTGTTTCAATAAGCTAACAATATGGATCATCATATATATATTATAATTTCTAAATTCATATTTCTATTTCCAATAACCGTTTGAATTTGTTGTTTGCGATCTTTTGATCGCACATAAGAAAGTATTATATAAAAAGGGAACGATACAATTTTTAGGTGTAGAATAGAAATAGAGGAAAATAAGAATTACTTTCTATATTGAAAAAAAGAGATATAACTTATAATATATATGATCAATTGTTAGTGGAAGTTCAAGTGACAGCAATAAATAGGTATAAAAAATATAAGTATATTATTTTTAATCAATGGTATCTAGTGTTACCATTTATGCTACTGTTATCAAGACTGTTGGTATCTATTATATCATTTCCATCATACCCACCTGTTGCTGCCCCGCCACGAGGCTCAGTACTACCTGTACTACCACCACAGCCATTTCCGATAATTAGTGCATAGCATGAGCCGCCGTTGCCGACATCACCTGAAGTAGCGTCACCACCAACACCGCTAATGTTGCCATTATTACCCTCTGCTGGTGTTGTTGTTGCTGCCCCGCCACGAGGCTCAGTACTACCTGTACTACCACCACAGCCATTTCCGATAATTAGTGCATAGCATGAGCCGCCGCTGCCGACATTACCTGAAGTAGCTTTTCCTCCTATGCTGCCACCGCTATTATTGCTATTAGAATCATCAACGATGGGGTTGAGCAAATATCGAAACCCTACTTTAATCATTTCATTAAGTGGAACATCTTTATCATCACAGCTGCAAAGTATTACTACTCCTGTTTTTTTGTCCGGATTAAATCCTATAAAACTGGTATAGCCATATATGGAGCCTGAATGCCATGTGACACTGGAAAGAAAATTTGTAGTGATAAACCAACCAAGTCCAACATATGTAGTTAGTGGCAAGCTTTGATTTGGTAAATTAGATGATTGGAATATCTGCCTAATTAAATGGGTTTCTTGCATTGGCAAATTTAATTTTGTATGGATAAAGTTCATATTCGCAGATAGATACTTTAGCAAATCTTTTGCAGATGAGTACATCGCACCAGCTGGCTGGATTATTTCAGGCAGAAATTCAAGACCTATTTCCTTGCCTGCCAGGTGACCTTTGGCAAAATGAGCTTTCGTTTCATTGGTGATCGATATTCCAGAACTATTCATCCCCAAGACCTTCAAAATTCTTTCATCTATTAATTGCTCAAATGATTTATTTGCTTTTAAAGATAAAGCATGACCTAAAAGAGCCATTCCAATATTAGAATAATTTACAATAGTTGATGGCCTGCTTACTAATTTCGTATTGGCTAACTTATCATAAATTTGTTTGTCTGTATACGATTGATTCCGAACAAAACCGGGGGGAAAATCGGGTAAACCTGAAGTATGAGTAGCGAGTTGCTCAAGTGTAATTTTTTGTCCATTAGACGTGGGTAGAGTAACATTCGATGGAAGGAATGCTTTAAGTGTATCATTTGGTTTTACTTCTCCTTTTTCTATCATATCTGACAATAACAATGTAGTAAATGTATTGGTAATAGAAGCAATATCAAATAGAGTATCACCATTTACTTTTATGGGATTGCTCCTAGATAGGTTACCATAACTAGAAATATCACTACTAGTAGGTGAAATTACACCGGTTACTATTGAAATATCCTTTGATCCATTTTTTAGATGCTTGTCTGCTGTATCTTTAAACTCTTTTAATATTGTTGATGCTGTATTTTCTTTTGAAATGTTGGAAGGATTAGATCTTTGAGCAAATGCTTTTGATATTAATGAGTTAGAAGAAACAGTATAACAATATAATATCACAATGAGGGCAAATATGTATAGTGGTTTTTTATTAAATGACATAGTTCTTAATAAATTCTTATTTATTTGCTACTATAAAAATTAAAGTGGGTTAGAAATTATTCGGGTTAGTGAATGTTTATTATTATGGCATTGCTGTTTTAATTATTACTGACTTTCAGTAGATAATGTAATATCTCTGATATCCAAATGGTTATTCTATCTGTAGGCGTCATAAACCACTTTGATGGATGCTAAAATGTTGATAATATTTCATCTTTTTTAAATATGACGATTGTAATAGTATATATATATTTTCTGTTACTATAGTATTATTCTCTTCTATCTATAATGGATTTTATCATGTCTTTCCGTATTACTTTTTCCTTTGCTAATCGTATGTGCATCTTTATTTCTACAGTACTACTTAACATGTACCTATGTTATATTTGAAAATTGTCCAGAGATTAACTTACTCTATTTTTTATCTTGATTTACCTTGCGATCATCTGCCACATATATCTTAAATAGATCTCTTGCATAATTAAAATAAACAGCTTTATGGCCTAAGTTTCTCATTAACCTGTTCTCTTTAGATGTTTTCATATGAGAGGTTATCCAAAAAACCATTACTCTTCAAATCATTCACGGGCTTAACAGTACAACAGTTTGATGATATTTATGATAAAGAAATAGCAAAAAGATATGGCAAATATGAAATACAACGTTTGTCTAAAAGAAACAAGGATAGAGAAAGGAACATAGGCGCTGGAAGGCCTTTCAAACTTGACCTAAAAAATAGATTTCTTATGCTTTTAGTTTATTATCGTCTTTACATAACTTACATGTTGACAGGCTTTCTCTTTGATTTGGATCAAAGCAGCATTTGCAGAGACATTCAAAAGATGGAAAGTCTGATAAGATAGTGCTTACCAATACCTGAAAAGTTTTATAAAATAACCAAAAGTCTGAAAACTCGATGAAATTGAACGCCATTTTCCAAGTTTTCTTGCTTTTACAGATTGCACAGAACAACAGATACCAAGACCTGTTGACAAAAATAGAAGAAAGATATTCTACTGGGGTAAGAAGAAAAAACATACTATAAAGAATCAGATTACCGTTAACAATCATCATGGTTATATCCTTCACAAAGTAGGCTATAAAAAAGGAAGAAAACATGATTATGATATTTACAAGAATAACCATCCTGTTGTCACTCCAAAACAAGTTGTTAATGTAATTGATTTAGGGTATTTGGGTGTAGAAACGGATTTCCCGGAACAACTATCCGCCTTACCGTATAAAAAGAAGAAAAAGAGTACAACGTAATTCATGCTAAAAAAGGATTGTAATAGAACATACTATATGTAGAATGAAAAGTACAGGGTATTGAGCGATGTATTTAGGAATAAGATTAGAAAGTATAACGAGGTATCAGATATAGTATCAGGATTGATAAACTATAGAATAATGACATCATAACTAGAAAGAACCAACTAAAATCCATGGGACCGGTTTAAATGATTTCTAATTATGCAAGAGATTTAATGATCATCTTATTTTATAAT
>JAICXY010000070.1 GCA_025934495.1 Candidatus Nitrosocosmicus sp. | reverse complement strand
GCCACCAGAATTATCGCTACTGCCACCGCTACTGCTACTGCTACTGCCACCAGAATTATCGCTACTGCCACCGCTACTGCTACTGCTACTGCCACCAGAATTATCGCTACTGCCACCGCTACTGCTACTGCCACCAGAATTATCGCTACTGCCACCGCTACTGCTACTGCCACCAGAATTATCGCTACTGCCACCGCTACTGCTACTGCCACCAAGAGTATTCTTAACTGAGTGATGTTTGCCGTAAGCGAACGAATTATTATTTAATGACACGTATGAAACAATAACAAAAACTATGACTACTATTAGTATCAATATCTTAATAGGTCGGACCTTATTTTGATTTTTTTTATTACTAGATTTTATTTTTATTAATTTCATTGTCAACTCTCTCCGACTTTTGTAGTGACATCTAAAAAATGATTTTCAGGATTAATGGGCATTAGTGAATACATATATAAATATTCTTTTGACTTTGAGATATTATCAATTTCTAATTGCTTTTTATATTCATACATATATATTTTATTTAAAATTTTTGATTGATTTATAATATTTACCATTATTTTATAATGATGAATTATATTTAGAAGAATATAATTAAAGTAATAAAAAATTTAATCTTCATAAAATAAGAGGTGTATAATACAATAAGTAACATAAAGTTCAATGATATAATTTTTAACCATAACTTTTTATAGAATCATCATCAAAAAGAATTTTGAAATACTATTTTCATGGATATATTTTCTTTTATATGCTATTGCCCGTTGTATTTCCACCTACCCATTAATATATCCATCTTGTATATTTTATCTCTATTTTTGAATAAAAACATACATATAGACGGTAACATAAGAACTCATTATCTGTAATAGATCGATCTTACTTTTACCAAACAACTGTAAGAAGAGAAGAGAGATACTTATTATCATTCTAACCTTAATCAAGGATTTATCTATACCAAACTAGTTAATCACTTTTCTTTTGATATTTTCTTTGGATTATATTTTTATATCTATATACTCTCCGATAGGAAATGATCTTTTTTAATAAATCACTAAAGCTTCCATAGTATTCGGTTATAATAACCATAGAAAATACAAGTATAAACAATAACCAATATATTCTTAAGATATCCTGTTTCTTTTAATAGATGTGCAGTAGAAATCGGTATTTTCGATCTATAGATTTATTTCGAGGTAAACAGAATCTTAAATGTTTTATTATCAATTAAATAATTTTTAACTTGTTAATATCATTAAAAATTCGATTACTGAGAATATGATTAATGCGATAAGTAAAAAACTACATATATTCTCATCTCAGATATAATCCCATTAATTTAACGTAATTTTGGATGAAGAAAGGTGGGCTTACACATATGCTCTTTTAGATCCATTACATGGTTTTTAAAGATTTAATGGATTTAAAAAAAGAGATTTACTCATAATTTCAAAAAAACGGATTTGAAATAAAAGAAAATCAAATCAAGTCAATATGTGGAAATTTAATATCTATAAAAAAGAATTCAATAAATGCCGCTAGGTATTCTATATCATAGATCATCGCATAAATACATAAATTCTATAAGGTATAATTTGATAAAGAGGGTTTTTTTAGCATATACATCTTCAATCGATATAGATACTGCGATAGAGATATGTGAAATAAGGCATTACAATCAGATAATTATCAATGTAGACTCGAAATCAGCTTTTCATGATGTTTGAGGCTTTGTTTGACTTCCAGAAAATCCGTTACCAAAACATTAAGATATTGAATAATTAATTATAAAATAACTATTCTCTTTGTCATCATCTAACAATTATTGTTTTAAAAAGGAGGACGAATATCTTAAATAAAGTCATTAAATAAATTAACCTAGAGATAGATAAATATTATTTTGAGATCAAATTAAATCTAGTTACAGGACACTAATTTATATATGACTACTATTGTAATAATATCTAGTTTCAGAAAATTGTGTTGTACATAAAAAATATGTTTTGAGTAATCCATAATGTTCTGTTTGTTGATATTCTTTATTAAATCCAGCAGTCTTTTTTTAAAGATACTGTATAACCTTTAAGAGTATTGTAGAGTTTAATACAAATTGGACTTAATAATATTTTATATAATTTGTTGCAGTCTATTTAATTGGGTTCGAACAAATCAATAAAATATATCTGTGTATATCCAATAAACCAGAGAAGTTTTTATATTATATCATAGTATTATATTGATGGCCTGTGGCAATTCCTTCAAATACTGAGAAAGAACATACAAAAATTCTGTATAGCCATGATAATATACAAAGAAGATTATCAGAAATTTTTTCATCGCTAGAAAAAGAATTGGTTTGTGCCATAGATAATACGGAGGCAACCATTATGCAGTGTCCATTAGAAGCAATATTGAATACATTAAGCAAAGTTAAACTTGGAGGAATAAAAATAAAAATAATAACCGATATTATACCAAAAAATTATCTCTTATTGCAAAAGACTAATGGACATTGTTGAACTCGGACATCTATCAAATGTTAAAAGTAATTTTGGGATAGATGACAGAAAAGAATGCTTTACATACACAAATTCTATTGAATTGCAAAACAACCATCTCGCTCATATCATAACAAGTAATTTTCAGGAATTAATAGAATCTAAGCAATACTTTGAAACTCTGTGGACCAAGGCATTACCTGCAATCTATAGAATAAAAGAAATTGAAGGAGATTTTTTTAGGTACCATTGAGGTTATATATGATAATAAGTCAAACGAACTCTACTTGAACCTTGTTAAAAATGCTCGATCTGAAATAATGTTAATCTTTCCTACGGTTAATTTATTCATCAGACAAAAAAAATAAAAGCAGTACAATACCTGAATACAGTTTCAAGGCAACGAAATGTAAAAGGCAGAATATTGGTGCCCTTGTTATGGAATATAACCGAAAGGAACGTCATTAAAGAAAAGTTAGAAGGTTTGACAAAGAAGAAGAAAATCGATTCCATAGTATTGATAATTTTTCAGTAGACAAATTAATAAGTATACAATATATTGAACCCGTATTGGAGAGTAGATCAACCATATTGCTGGTAGATAAGAAGATTTCTCTGGTAATGGAAATAAAAGATGATACAAAGGAAACGTTTGGAGAGGCAATAGGATCTACTGCTTTTTGTGCAGATTCTTTTGAAAATCCAGATACTTGAAACAATTGTATTGACTAGATTTTCTTTTCATTTTTTATAAAAAAATACAATGTTTCCTATAATGTTATAGATGCAATTGCAAAATTTCATGGCTTTTTTTCATCTTTTCAAAAATACCTCACCTTTCTTTGAGTTTTTATCCATTATTTCAATTAAAGCATCTGTACATATAATCATCAAAACATTATACCTTCTTCTTTTAGCTGGATTCCTGTTACAATGTCCTCTTTTTCTTCTGTATTGAATCCTATCGAGCCCCTTTTTTGTGGTTTAATGTCGTTAATATGATCATAGAAACTTTCAAATAAGCCACTAATGTTAATTTCTTATATACATCTTCTTTGATTGTTATTGTCTTGATCAATTTATTAAATATATTTAAACCCATATAACAATAGTAATGGATAGAAATCCCTTCATATAGATATAACAATGACATCATATTCATTAAACAAATAAAAAAAATGAATGGAATTAGAATATATAATTTTTAACATCATGGTCTGCAATATGATTAAAAATTAAATAGAAATATACATGCACATTTTATAATACCTAAATTATCCCCAGATTTTTTCCTTAAATGTGAATCTCTTGTTTAAAATGAAATTGCTTACCGATGCTGCAACAACTGCAAATAATAATGACCATTCATAGGATACGTGGGATTCTACCAAAGTATAAACCAATGCTAATTGCAAAGACGCGCCTAAGGAACAGATAATAAAAAAAAGCAAATATTGTTTAACCAAATGTCTGGGTGAAAAATCTCTGTCCCCAAAAGTCCATAATTTATTTAAAATAAAATTAGAAGAAATAGAAACAATAATGCCAATAGATGTAGATTCCATGTACCAAAGCTTAGCTTGTAAGCCACTAGAAAGAAGAATTGAAACCAAGTAATTTACTAATAATCCACTTGCACCTACAGTGAAAAATCTACCTGTCTTTGAAAAGAATTTAATCGAATTCTTGATATCTTGAGAATTTAAATTTTCATTCTTGCCATATCGGTATAGTTTCCATAAAGAATGTAGATAATTCAATATTGTCATATGGTTCATTTTACTTTTACCTATTTTTCTATCAGTAAATACATATGGAATTTCTATAACTTTGGTTTTCCTACATTTAACAAGCAATTCCAGTAGAATTTTGTATCCCTTGGTATTAAATTGGATATTCTCGATAGAACTTTTGTGGAATGCGAAAAAGCCCGACATTGGATCTCTAATATTGCCTACATTAAGACTTAATCTTGCTATGCTGTTTGCACCAAAACTTAATATACGTCTTTTTAATTTCCAACCTTCTATACACGAACCTTTTATATATCGAGAAGCAACAATAATGCATTTATCATTTTTTTGTAAATTTTCAATTATTATAGGTATTGTTTCAGGAGGATGTGAAAAATCTGCATCCATAATTAGTATATGTTCGCCAAAAGCAGATGCGATACCTTGCAAAATAGCCTGAATTAAACCCTCTTTTTGTTTTCTATGTATTGTCCTAATTCTAATAACTCCATTTTCTTCTTTTCTATTACTTTGATCAAGGTTTTTTATATAATCATCAACAAGTTTCCCGGTGCCATCGGGAGAATTATCATCCACTACTATTATTTCAGTAAGTATATCATTATCAATATTTTTTTTTATCGATTTAAGCAAGTTTACAATATTTTCAGCCTCGTTGTACGTTGGAATAACAATAGATAATTGAGGGGCAGTAGTTTTAGAACCAAATAACTTCACATTATCAGGTTGTTGCAATATTTGTGATTATAGATAAAGATTGATTTATAATTTTATGCATTTACATTAAAAAGTATTATCAATATTAGGCAGATGATAAGAGTAAAATTCAAATAAATTTAAGCAATATAACAGAAATTATCTTTTCAACCTTTACATCAACATTTTAAATTGGGTATATACAAATAATGCAATATCCTTTGCTTTACTCAAATTATCATAATAATGGTTCAATTCAAAAACAAATGAATATAGTAATTATACTTGTATGAAAAAAGGTCAGTGATTTACTTTATGGAGATGAATGGTTTGTCTTTTTTGACTTTAAATTGAGAAAAAGCAACCTAGTATAAGAATTAAAAAGAATATTTTGTATATTACTTTATAAGCAGCAGGCATTGGTTTCTTCTTTTAAAGATAATTTAAGATATTTTAGTTCTATTTTGCGAATCATAAGCATATATAGATATATCATAATAGTTGTTTATCCCTTGTCTTCCAAACGTTGCAATCTTATTTTTACTATATAATTTATAATTTTCAATCATTTTGGCAGATAGCATATTATGATTGGCCTCGTATTCCCATTGATGGTCAGCTATCATTAGAACCCTATTGGATTTAACAGAAATGTCATCCAAATAATCAATATATTGATAATTATTTAAATGAAATACAAATTTGGGGATCCATGAATAAAATGGACTAGATATTACTACAAGTTTATTTTTGTTGTTAGACTCATAATGAGTATTATTATTTAGATAATTATCAATAAATACTATTGCTTTAAAATGAGGTGTATTATTATTGCTACTATTCACTATAACTTCGGTATACCCATATAGGGAATAGATGGAAATTGCTAAAAGTATGGTCAATGTTAAAAACTTTTGTAAATTTTTTCTCCGAATTAATCGAGAGGACTCATATATCAATCTCGCTGCAGCTATGCAAAATAAAGGAAACAGCGGAACAATGTGCCAATAAGAGACAAAACCAACATAATACAAGAATGCAAGAAATGGAAAGGCCCATATCAAAATAAATAAATCTTTTTTTATTATTGAAAAAACTATACCTATTATACCTAAAGATAATAATACAGGATCATTATGAAAGTTATATTTTATAACCTCAAATAATGTTTGAATTCCCCTATGAGTCTGGAAATATAATCCATTTATCCACAATCTTAGCTCATTTTTATATAATGCATAAGCCGGCCAAAACAAAGGAATTACTAAAACAGGAATAATCCATAGAATTAGAAACTTTTTTAGATTATTGTTTTTGTAAATAATAAAAGCTATTAGTGGAATCATAGTAAATATAGGAATTTTTGTAAAGATCGCCAGTCCCAAAAAAATCCCAGAAAGCAGTATAAATAATATGGATTTGTTATTGTTTTTATTGTCTGAATAAATTGGTTTTATTTTTGTAATATATATTGCAAATATTATAGATAATAAAAAAAACGGAAGTTGAATAGATTCTAGTAACACTCTCCTTATTGGGTCTGTTAAAGGCATTACTGCAAAAAGCGTTGATGCGGTGATGGCAATGGTTCTATTGTTATACCAATATTTAGATATCAAATATACAAGAGCGGTGTCAACTAATGCAAGGATTGCCATAATTATTCGTGGAACAAGAAAAAGCATTCTGATAGAGTCTATGTTGTGAATAGAGGGATTTAGAATATGAGGATAATTAATTAAATAGAATATCCCTCCTAAAAAAATTTGAGAAAAATAAGGATGATCATATAATGGTGATTCTTGAGGTCCAAGACCGGATATTACATTCATTGCCCTTCTGATGTAAACACCCTCATCATTAGATGGACCGGCAGGATAGTCTGCACTATTCCAAAAGTGAGTAAAGACAGATAATACCAGAGGTATTATAAAATAGCAAATATCGACTTTCCCAAGAGGAAATTTCATATAAAAACTTGAAAAATAATCTCCTAAAAGAGTTTGTATTCATTTTTTGCAGCAATCGATTCGGAAAAAATGTTGATTAAAAATAAACAAAAAAAGAAAAATACAATAATCAAGCATTGTATTTATTTTTAAATTATAAAGAATTGGGCTCTGTAAAGTTAAGAAAAAAATTTGTCTATAAAATGGTTTAAAATCAAAGATCAAATAAAAATTTCATTTCATTTCATATACTAAAATTTACGTTCATTTTGCCAAAATTATTTGCATTATAGCCTACAAAATCAAATTCATAGTTTAAAAATATCATTTAAAATCCTTAACTTTACAGATCCGTTATAACTGTATAGAAAATTGAGTTTAATATACATATTAATTCTCAATTTAAACTATTATTTCTCTAATGTATGAATAGATAGCAAATTAAGCTATGCTTATGATATATTTTACTATTTTAATTAACTTGTCTTATTACATTGATAATAATCATCGAAATAGATTTATCCTCAATAATGAATTTTTCAATATCCATATAAATTCCAAAATACACATACAAAAAAAGGTACAATTAGTAATATTGAAGAATCCACAAGCTTGAGAATATTAAGTGCAACCATTCTTAAACTGATGTATTTTGAGTTATTCTACTATGTCAAATAGAATGCACTCTGCAAAAAGTATGTTATTCTCATTCAGTATTCCATATCAATAATCTCTTTGTTTTTAGGATCTACAGTAACTCATCAAAGCCAATTTAATTCCTAATCGAACTTAAAGATGATGATCTCCTTTTTATACAAAATACTCTAAAACTTTCTTTTTCTTTTTGAATGTTGTTTTTCGAGTTATTTTGTTAATTCCGTTCTAGTTTTGTGGCATAACTCGATATTTTCGTAACTGTATGAATCACCTAATCAAAGTTTGGGGTCCCCTAATTCCTTTTTTATTTCAACTTTCAATCAACAAATAAACGAATTTGAGTTAGGCAACAAAGCATCTGTTCCAATTAAATGGTAGTATGATATATTTTTCCAATCCAACAAATATTTATAAACTAATGCATAGCAAAAATGATGAAATATACAAACTATAAAATATTTTTTGTTTATATTTTGCAATTTTTGGATCATTGCATATTATCATAATCTAAACGACTTGTGTATTCTTTTTTTTATTTAACTATATGTGGTAATCAATTAGTTTAATCATTTATAATGGTATATAAAAGTTAGAAAATGTATTTTTATTTTGTTGTCATTTACCTTTTGATACCACCTGGATAAATATGGTTTTAAAATTACAGTTAACAATATACAACCATGATCTTTCTTTTGTCTACATTTAATTAACTCAGTCAAATATAGATTTGAATATATGCAGCATCTCCTGTTACATAGATAAATGAAGAAATGTCTTTTGAAAATGTTTTCAATTTTATTCTTATATAGATATTAATGTTATTGTTATTTTCCGATGTTTTTCAAATAATTTAATTCATCTTTGTTTACATAATAAAGTCCCAAAATAACCAACGCTGCTGCAAATAATTGCATTATTTCTATTTTTTCATTTAAAATAATAAAAGATAAAATTAATCCAAATATTGCAGAAGATGAAAATATTACTATAGTTTTTAAGGTTCCAATAATTCTCAATGATTCGATAAAAAAGAATAAAGATAAACCAAATCCTCCAATTCCAAGGATTAAAATATAAGGTATTTGAGTTATCTCAAAAATTACTTTATATCCAAGAAAAAAAGAAACAGCTAAAAGAAATATTCCTCCGATTAATGACTTTAAAAGGACAATTTTTGCAGTATTTGTAATTCTTTTTGAGATAATTTTACTTATGTTGTTGTCCAGACCCCAGCAAAGAGTAGAAAAAATTATTAGGATATTTCCATAATTAAGATTAAAGTTATTTAGGTTGAATTGGCCATTAGTATTAGATGACAAAGAAGAAATCAATGTAATTCCAATAATGGTTATAGCTATCCCCATGTACCCGATTTTAGTTAACTTTTCTTTAAAAAATAATAAAGCAATGATGACCGTGAATAGCAACTCACCTCCTTCCAATACCGAGGCATCAGATGCAGTTGTTCTCTTTAATCCTTCAAAGAATAGAAATGGTGCAATTCCACCACCTAATACTCCTATAATCAGCAGAATTGTATAATCATCTTTTTCTAAGGATTCTTTTTCTTTTTTATTTCTTTCACCAATTAATGCAATAGGAAACATAAAAATTCCAGAAATTAGGTAAATTATTGAAGATAAAGTTAATGGTTGAATTTGACTTGCCAGAATAGGTTTTGCAATTGAAAATATTGAACCAACTAAAGCTGCTGAAATAAAAGCTGCAGTATAACCATATACTATACGATACTTTATAGAAATATCAAATTAGTTACTATATTCGGTTTATAAAGTTTTTTAAAAAAAAATTTCTTTTGATGAGATTTTAAATGAACAACCAAATTATTAAATATTTTTAAATTCCTCATGAGTAGATTTAGCTTGTCCAATTACTGATTCTAATACACCTACTTTTGTATAGTTTATTATAATAGCAATCAATTCTATCGCTGTATGATTTAATTGATTATGGCTGCCGTTTTGTAAGTCTACAATAACTACAATTATTTAACATGATCTTATTTTTTAAAGGCAATCTTTATTTTTTTTAAACAAACTTCAACTTAAAAAGTAACAAAACATATTTAGTTAAATAATTAATGATTTTTGATCGTGTGATCCAATCATCTTAAAGGATTATACATTCAAACTAAACCAATAATATCGTCATATTTATTATTAATTCTTCAATTTTCTATACTAGGCAAAAATCCTACATGTTCTCCAGATAGTATATATGTGAATGCATATTTTCTTACATAATTCAACTATATAAAAATAAATTTTGATGGATAAAACAGGCATTTATTCTATTTAGATATCTTTTTACTTAAAACATTTGTAAGTCTTTGTAATGCATATGACATGTCGTCTTTGCCTAACCGAACGTCCAATATACATAATTCTTGAGAGAAAATTTCCTCAATAGAATTTAGAGCATCATCTAGTTGATCTTCGGTTTCTATAATAAAGCCTCGGCCTTTACCAAGAATCTTAGGGATAAGGCTATAATTCCATGACAAAATGTCGTTAAATGAACCCTCAAGCAACAAGCGTTCAGTTCCGTATCCATGATTATTTAATACAATAATAATTGGATTTAGATCAAATCTTGCAATAGTTGATATCTCCATGCCGGTCATTTGAAAAGCACCGTCTCCTACTATTGCAATTGGTCTAAGGGCCGGATTAGCTAATTTTGCTCCAATTATTGCAGGAACAGCAAATCCCATTGAAAGATAATAAGCAGAAGATAAAAATTCTGTTTGATTATGAATCGTTAAATCAAGAGATCCAAATAAAGAATCGCCAACATCAGCAATAATAATTGTATCATCTGTTATAGAAAAGTTGAGTCGTTCAAACAAATGTTTTATTGTTATTTTTTGACCCTTTATAATACGAAAGTCGGTATTATTTTTTAAATAATGAAGATTATTTTTGTAATTTTTTTTCTTAATAATTTCCATAGCTTCTATATCGGATTTTCTTTTTATTAGAAGAGAATTTATCAAAGCATCTAGAAAATCTTGGAAGCATATATTATCAAATCTATGGTGCTTTATTGTTATATTTTCACTTGTCAAAAATATGCTATGTGATTGAGAAATTGGTGTGGGGGTAATGCTAAAATCTGTTTCGATCATAGGTGCGCCAAATAAGATTAAACAATCACTTGATTCAACATATTGACGTACTAATTCAAATCCCATAGCTCCTTCATATAATCCAAGAAATAATGGATGATTCTCACTTAAAACCGATTTACTTAATACGGTAGTTACAAATGGAATATTTGTTTTATCAATTAAATGAAGTAATTTTTGTTGTAGTTTAAATCGATGTATTTCTACCCCTACAACAATAACAGGTTTTTTTGAAGAACTTATCATGGTTGTTGCTTCAGTTAATGCTTCATTCATAGAATCAATGTTTAAATTTTCTTCTTGGATTTGTGGTTTTATTTCGGATACCAAATACGGATTATTGGTATTATTTTCAAGATAGGGTTTATTTTGTGGATAAACTACAATAGATTGTAATATTATATCTCGAGGTATTTCAATGTATATTGGCTTTTTATAACATATAGCTGACAATAATACACGATCGATACTTTGTGCAGCAGTTTGCGCATTATCCAAAATGATTGAATCTACAGTTATATGTTCGAAAATCTTTCTCTGAGTATCAAAATCTTTGACCTTGTGATGAAGAAGTGGATTTTTTAGACGCTCTTTAATTCCAGGCGCACCAGATATTATCACAAGTGGTGATTTTTCGGCAAATGCTTGAGCTGTAGAATTAACAACCTTTAATCCTCCAACACAATAAGTTACACAAGCAACACCTAATCCATTGATACGTGCATATGCATCTGCTGCGAAACCCGCTCCCTGTTCATCGCAAGTATTAATGATCTTTATTTTATTGGATTGATTTAACTGCTGATAAAATCCTAGTATATAATCGCCTGGAACACCAAAAATATGACGAATGCCGTAATTATGGAGTCTATCGATTAAATAATCTCCAACTGATTGATTACTAACATTTTTAATCAATAATAATAATTTTTATAACGTATTAGATAAAACACTTTGGATAAAGATTTTTGGTTCGAAAATACTTGTAAAACTATATCATTTAATTATTTATCCATGTGTAAAGCATCTTTAAACCCGTTATAATATGAGGCATTCAATAATATCTCTTTTATCAACCTCTCTATAACTATTTATCTTTGTATTTTTTATCTATAACTTTTAGAAAAAGGTACTTTCTGAATACATTAAATGAATTAGGATGAATTGGAAAAATTATATATTTGAAAGGATAGAAAGGGAAAGAAAAAGGACCCCCGATTTATCAACTGGGATTTCAGAAATATTTATTGTCATATAAAACATTATTTTAAGTTTGTACTTAAATCAAATCAAATCTCTTATTGTGTATAAATTCTATAGTCTAACTTGAATAATACTCAAAGTATTACATTCCTTGTAGAAAAAAGAAGAAATGTAAACTAAAACATATTTTAATTGGTTGAATCTATTTGTAGATTATCATAATAAGGAATTATGTCTTAAGTGAACAGGGCCCTAATTCATATAAATTCTTTATAAATTTGTTTTTACTGTTTCATAATTGAGTGTTTGTAAATTGTATCCCAAAAAGTTAATTCATAGTCAATAATCATCCTTGTTGCTATATGTATTTTCTTTTCATTCAGCGGAGTATCATTAATAGACGACATTATCAATTCTTTGGATTTGTTGATAAAATATTCTGGCAAAGGAGTAGCAAAATTATCCAAAAACTTACAGGATTTCCTAGTAAAACCATAATTTTCTTGCATTATATAACTCATCTTTCTACAGTTATTTCCCCAAACAGGAAGGTCTACTAATAGAGCAGCAAGTATTTCAGTATCAGATCCATATGCAGCTAGTTTTGTAAGGTAATGTGTATAAGCTTGACAACCCGATAGTGGTTCATATGATTCTAGCTTTATTTCATTGATATCTAATGCTTCTGCAAAAACCATTAGGCTTTCAAGAGCATTTAATTCGGAAGTCAGGCAATCGATAAAAAGTTTGCTTGCAGTATCGTTTGATGTCTTTGATATCATAAAAGCAAAGTTCCTTTTATCATTTGAAATTATCTGAAATTGTTCACAAACAAATATTTCTAGCCCATCTTTACTTATTTGCTTTTTTTCTAATGCATGAATGTAGGGATGATAAATAATGGCGTCTACAATATTAGATAGATTTCTTTGTAGCTCTTCAATCCAGTCCGTGCTATTATTATGAGCCATATGAAAGTCAAGACGATATTATTATGCAATATCTTTTAATTATATCGTGCGTTCATCTTATAATTTTTATTAAATTTGTCATCTATCTATACGAATGTAGTTTGATAGATAATCAACAATATATTTTAGGATATAGATTGTTTAACCATATACTTTCAATGATAAACGCTGATAATAATATGGCAACAACATTTTCAGATGAAATGAAACAATATTCAATTGAAATATGGCGAGAAATTTTAAATCATAAATTCATTATAGAACTTTCTAAAGGTACATTACCTTTTAATAAATTTTTGTTTTATCTAAAACAGGACCATTATTTTCTGCAAGAGTTTGCAAAACTTTTTCAATCCGCAATACAAAAGACAACCGATACCACGATGAAAAAGTGGTTAGAACGTTTGTATAAAAGTACAGTCAATTTTGAAATGGGAATGCAAAGACAGATGCTCTATAAATTATTATCAAGTAATTCTATAAATAACGATACTAAACAACAAAGTTTTTCTCCATCTAAAACCACATTGGATTATATCGCATATCTTATGGATATATTATCAAATGATACTTTTGCTGAAATGGTATCAGCTATAGCACCATGCCCTTGGACATATCTGGAAATTTCACAATTATTATCAAAATTTCCAATTGAAAATGAGATATACAGAAATTGGGTACAGTTCTATTGTTCAACAGAGTCACATAAACAAGTAGATGAAATAAAACAGGTTTTAAATATATTAAGTAAAAGTAAAAATGAAAAACATAAGGAAGTGATGAAAGAGCATTTTTCTTGTGCATGCAAATATGAATACCTTTTCTGGGAGATGAGTTATAATCTAGGAAACATTTGATTATACTGCTTCCATAATTTTAGCATATACAGGATATATAATACAACCTTTAACAATTTTAAAATGATTTTAATAGATTGAGTTTAATTTCGATCTTGTCTATAATATCAATAGCGTGTTCATGCAATCTTAGAAGATATTGTCTCATTCTTAGATCAAAATTTTTTATACCATGGTATCCTGACATCCTATTTTAAATCCATATACTTCAGAAGAAAAAAAATTGCCGTATAAATGGTAACTGACAAGTGTTTTCAAAAAATATACAACATATAACAGCATAACATCTGTTGTAGAAATTAATCATTAGCCTTTCGATAAAAAGGTCTATAAGAAAAGTTCTAGTTATAGAAAATGAGATGTCGGTTATTACATAGCCTGATGATCTTAAAGAAGTTTTGTCAATAAAGCAAAACTTTGATGGAATTCCAACATGCAAAAAAGATTTCTTTGAAAATATTTTTTATCTTTGTTATGCCTTAAAAAAAGAGCCTGATTTCATTGCAGATGGCGCAAAAAAAGAAACAAAGAAGGTGGTTACTAAAAAGGATATATGTAGATTCTAAAAAAAACTACAGGTAAAAACACAAGTTCAAATAACATGAAAAAGATATTTCTTAATGAACTGTTAAATAATGGATTGATTGACTGTAAGGCTTCCACCATCGTTCCTGGGCAATACATTTACTATCCTTTGATTGAACCAATGATTTCAAATGTGGATATTAATAACGATAATGAAAACCCATCTTTTCCATCGAATTTGTCATCATTCGATCATTTATTACCGTTTAAATTGCCAACTTATGGAAAAAAATTACAAAAATGTTACAAAAGCATAGATATTCTATGAATTTATGCAGTTCCTTTTTCATCGAATTGATTTTAACAAAATCAAAGGACCATAGGCAGACTTTTTAAACAATAATAAAGATTTTCAAATACTTGATGATGATGAATTTCTATCTCTTAGTAATGATATAACAGATTTCTATTCAACTAGTAAAAATGGTTTATCTAAAATAATTATGTGAATGAGAATCAGTCGCAACAACAATGCTATGACTATATCGATAAGAAAATGCTTCTCTTAATAGATTAAGAATAAAACAGTTTATTCAATGTTATGCTAATTTCACAGAAAGTAGAATCGATGTCCAACAGAGCTTAAATTGTCCTTCTTTTTCTAAAACAAGCCAATTCTCATCGAATTCATTTAAATTCGATGGAAAAGATGCAAATGATACAATAAATAATGAAAAAAATCGTTTGAAGGAAGTAGAAGTAGATGATATCGGCATTCCTAATTACAAGGATTATGTTACATCAAAAATAAGTAACACAATAAATAATGGAGGACTTTTAAAATCGGATTCGATAATGGTAGAACACAATAATCGACAAAATAACATCAAGGTCTATAGCAATATCTGCAAGCGGGTTCTTATCTTTAAACATTTTAAAGGCCTTAGCATACGGAGATAGAGATCGTTTTTCTTTCTCCTTGTCTCACATTCTATTTGCGATTCATCGCCAGTTACTTTATGGATGATTTTGCCGATATCCTCCAAGGATATATGATCTCCTTAGCAATATCTCTTGTTGTTTTACCTTCCTTGGCTAGTTTTATGACAGGTTTCTCTTTTTCTTTCATAATTAAGAGCATTTTCCCTAAATATCTGTGTTAGAAATCTCAAATAAAGATAAACTGATTCTCTTGATTCTATGATGCTAAGTTAATTTCTGTGTTGTATTCGTCCGTTATACACCTAAAACAATCTTGTTATAGATTACTGATTTTAGTATTATTAGGTGTTTGAGAGAATGTATCTTATCACTGAATAAAAGATATTATGTTTATATATAATATTGAATATATAAAAATATGAAAAATCTACAAACAGTTTTTATATTTGTAATAGTATCAGTAATTTCTTTGGGTGTTATGATGGGTTCTACCAGTATGGCTTTTGCTGCTCATCAACAAACCTTTCAGGCCAAGCTATCTGGAAAAAATGAAGTACCACCAGTAACTACTCCTGCAACTGGTTTAGCTCAGTTTCAATTAAGTTCTGATGGTAAAACATTAAGCTATACTTTAACAGCTCACAATATAAAGACTGTTACAATGGCACATATTCATCAAGGCAAAGTAGGTGAAACTGGACAACCAGTAGCTCCATTATCGGTGGGAAAAGGGACAATCACATCCAGTGATCTTAAAGGCCCATTGGCTGGTAAACAGATATCCGATTTAGTTAATATAATAAAGAGTGGACAAGCGTATGTAAATGTTCATACCGAGCAGAACAAAAACGGTGAAATCCGAGGGCAAATATTAGACGTAGGAGGAAAGTAATTATTCGGTGGAAACATTCATAATATATTCTTAGATTAGGCTTTTTTTATATACCTAAATTTTCTTATTTTTTTATAATATAATATATATTCATTGATCTTCACAATTAACTTTATTAAAAGTTTTATTCAATGATTGTATATGGGTAATAGATATATTTTTGTTTCAATTTGTCTATTCATCCTTTGCGTTTTGTTTATTCATACGCACGTTATACAATTGACCTCATATACTAATACTATAATAAGGACTGATAAAATTGATACAAAATATTACTATATTCCAAATGTGTTTGGGGAACTAAAAACTAATTCCCAAAACCAAAGTGTTGTTACAAAGGTCAAAGATGGTGCCAATAACGGTAGTAATGTAAACCAAGTACTTACTACCAAAGGTTCTAACCTAAATAGGAGAATAAATTTTATTTTATTGGCGATAGATGCTCTATCTTCTATTTATAGAATGTTTGCTGCTTTAGGATTATCTTTTGCTACTGCAATAATATTTGGAATCTTAGCAGCTAGAAAACCTTTGGCCTCCAAGATAATTATTCCAGTTATAGATATCCTACAATCAGTCCCTATTCTTGGATTCTTTCCTGCGGCAATCGCGTTCTTTATCACATTGTCTAATGAAAGTTCTATTGGAATAGAGATGGCCGCGATCTTTTTGATATTTACCAGTATGGTGTGGAATATGATATTCTCAGTTTATGAATCTGTCTTGTCCATTCCATCCGAGTTATTGGAAACAACTTATGCATATAGGGCAAATCCTTTTTTACGATTAAGGAGACTCTATTTACCTGCCAGTATACCTAAATTAATTTATAATAGCATTATGTCTTGGGCTGCAGGTTGGTATTTTCTTACAGCAGCAGAGATAATATCTTTGGGATCCAAAACGTTTACACTTCATGGTCTAGGAAGTTTACTTGGTACATCTGTTTCTTCTGGACAATTTTTACAAGCTATGGTGGCATTAAGCACGTTGATTGTGGTTATCATGGTGATAGATTTGTTCTTTTGGCGACCTCTAGAATCATATGCTAATCGCTTCAACTATGATTCTTCTTCATCTTCGGCTTTTACTATTGTCAAGTCTAAAAATAATCGTAGCCATCTTCTGAATATGTATAATGATAATATCCCTAGGCTATTCCGTAATGCTGCTACATTCTCTACAGGTTATCTCTCTGATTTTTTAAATAAAACCCCTAGACCATTAATGCATATAAAATCTGGTCGATTGATAGACATCTTTTCAAAAATAATTTCTTCTTTGGAATTACGAATATTTCCGGTCATTCACCACTGGTTTGATACAAAAAGAAATCTAAAAATATTCGGTATTATACTATTATCAATTTCAGTATCTCTAATAGTGTTAGTTATATTTCACGAAGGTATTATCATATATAAATCGATTCTCTCTCTCAACCAGATGTATACATCACTGTATACTGATCCTAAAAGTGCAAAAATAGTTACTCAAATCCCTTTAGCACTATTTTTATCATATCTTAGGCTAGCAGCAGCCTATCTTATAACGATGATGTGGACAATACCTGTAGCTATAAAGATTGCACACCATCCTCGATTTAATCATTTTATGTTTTTATTTCAAACCTTTGCTGCAATACCAGCTACTGCATTCTTTCCATTTGCAATTGCAGTTATAAATTATGTTCCTGGCGGTTTTGAATTTTTATCGATATTATTGATATTAACTGGTATGCAGTGGTATCTGCTTTTCAATCTCATTGGTGGACTACGTTCTATGCCTGCAAACATAGAAGAAACAGCAAGG
>JAICXY010000105.1 GCA_025934495.1 Candidatus Nitrosocosmicus sp. | reverse complement strand
GTTTATGAATGGTTGGATACTCCAGGTCATCCAGCATCAGAAAAGAAACCTTTTATGATACGAGAAAAGGATTGTATATTTTGTTTAGCGTGTGAAAACGTTTGTCCTCCACAAGCTATAAAAATATTTGTAAAAAAATAAAGTCAACAAAACAAAAAACCCAAAAACTTTTTCTTTTTTTTATATTCTCTTTTATTTTCAACATTTTTAACTTTTTAATTAGGTTTAATTTATAAAGTAAATTGATTGACAATATTTAAAGATAAATTCTCATTGGATACTCCTATTAAAATAGGGATAATCGGAGGTGGCCAGCTTGGCAAAATGCTTGCTTTGGAAGCTAAACGTATGTTTATGTCAGTCATTGTTCTTGATCCTAATTCTGACTGTCCTGCATCATATGTTGCAGATAAAGTAATAGTAGGAAATTTTTCAGATGAACAAAAGATTTATGATCTTTCAAAAGAAGTAGATATAATTACATATGAAATAGAACTAGCAAATTCTAAAGCTCTAGAAAAATTAGTTAAAAATGGATTTCTTGTCCATCCATCACCAGATGTTTTGAATATAATTCAAAATAAATATCGTCAAAAAAAATTTTTAAAGGAAAATGGGATAGATGTTCCCAAGTTTGATTTGGTTACTTCTAAAAATCATTTAGAAAAAATATGTGAGGAATATGGATTCCCGGTAATGTTAAAAGCTTGCGAAGAGTCTTATGATGGCCGTGGAAATTTTTTAATTAAGAATAAAGATCAGATAACAACTGCGTTCTCATATTTTGGGAAAAAACAATGTATGGTCGAGGAATATGTTGTCTTTAAAAAAGAGATCTCAGTAATGATAGCAAAGAATTCTTCTGGTGAAATATCTTCTTTTCCAATTGTAGAGAATATTCATAAAGATAACATTTTATATTTGACCACCGCTCCAGCCAAGATTACTAAAGAAATTGAAATAAAAGCAAATAATCTTGCCATCAAGACTATCACATCGTTAAAGGGTGTAGGGATATTTGGAATAGAAATGTTTCTAGATAAAAACGATAATGTCTTTGTAAATGAAATAGCTCCAAGACCACATAATTCAGGACATTATAGCATAGAAGCTTGCTCTATTTCTCAATTTGAGCAACATTTAAGGGCAATCCTAGATTATCCATTACCAAAACCATTTTTAATTTCTGATGCGGTTATGATTAATTTGCTTGGGCCAGAAAAAATAAATGGAAGTTATGAAATAGATGGAATAGATAAATTATTTTCTATACCTGGAATTAAATTGCACATTTATGGCAAAAAGATGGCAAAGCATCATAGAAAATTAGGTCACATAACTGTACTCCTTAAAAACAAGGATCCTATAGAAGTTTCAGAAAAAATTCGAGAAATTATTAAAATAAAAGAAATAAATATTTAATAAAGGCTTTTATATCATCTACAACAACTTTCTATTTGTATTCTACTAGCATGAAAGAACGTTTCAAGTATTTTTATTTTGTATTTTATTGTTTATGGATTAGCTTTGTGAATGTTCAAATATAACTGAAGAATAGAATTCAGAAATCATATTTATGTTAAAAGTTACGAAAAGGGGCTCTGTTAACTTGAGGAAAAAATTTTTTATTTGAAACATGGTTTTGTAATGATGATTATGGAAATTGTTTACTTATTTTATCTCGATTTCAGTTCAAATTAACATAATAGTTGAAAATGATAGAGAAAAATGGCAGTTGATAAATTCAAAACAGTTGATAAAATCGAAGTTAACAGCTGTGAATTAGGATATAAATTATTTTTAGAGTTAGATGTTGAGATGGATTTAATTTTTTTAAACTTTATGTACTAATTTATCTCAGATAAAAAAGGATTGTATGTGATAAATTCATTTTTGCTATATAATTTGGTATATCTGGTCGATGTATAATACTTACCTCGATTTTATTTTATCCTTGATAATTGGAGTTAAAATATTACCAATTGTAATATTAGTTATAAAATAAATCGTTTATATAATTTATTAAAACACATGATTGGCTCAAAGAATTTAATTCCTGCACTCAAACTATAACATGAATTATAACTGAAGAATCGCGATAGATTCACATTGCCATAATATATTTAAATATATGGATAAATCAAAACTCACCCTTGTCACTTGTTAGTATTATCATGGGTAGTGATTCTGATCATCATATTATGAAAGAGGCATCTGAAGTTTTAAAAGAATTTAATATACCTCATGAAATAAGAATTGTATCTGCTCATAGAACGCCTGCATACATGTTTGATTTTGCTCAAAATGCAGAACAAAGAGGAATAAAAGTAATAATCGCAGGAGCTGGAGGATCTGCCCATTTACCGGGCATGGTGGCTTCTTTAACTTCATTACCAGTAATAGGTGTTCCAATTAAATCTCCATCTTCAATAATCGGAATAGATTCTCTGTTATCTATAGTACAAATGCCGCCAGGTGTACCTGTTGCAACCATGGCCATAAATGGTGCTAAAAATGCTGGACTCTTTGCTTGTTCAATTCTAGCTACTTATTCAAATAACTTATCAATAAAAATAAAAGAATTTAAAAAACAAATGGAGCAAAGAATAATGTCAGCAAATGAAAATTTAAACAGAATTGAATTTGAAAATTATCAAAGAAATATGGATAAAGAGAAAAATAAATAAATTTGAGAATGAAGCATTAAATAAATAAATAAATAAATAAAATAGATCAAATGGATATTGGCTAAAGAAATAGCGATAATTGGCTGTGGTGCAATAGGAAATGAATTGGCGCAAAATATTGATAATAAGATAATTCCTAATTGTTCATTAAATATTATTTTTGACATTGATCAAAAAAAAATAAAAAATGTTTATGAAAAGTTACAAAATAAACCCATTATTTTCAGCAATTTTAAAGAGTTTATAGAGTCGCCTCATTTCGAAAAAATAGATTTGGTTGTGGAATCTGCATCCATCAACGCAGCTTCCAGCTATGTGCTTGATATTATCCGAAAAGGAAAAGATATAATGATAATGAGCATAGGAGTATTTTCTGATTATGTTTTTTATAAAGAAATTATTCAATTTTTAAAAAAAAAATCTATTAATGTCTTTCTACCATCAGGGGCGATTGGGGGAATTGATATCATAAGAAGCATTAAAAATCATATCGAATCAATTACATTGATAACAACAAAGAATAATAAATCATTAAAAGGTGCCCCGTTCTTTTTGAATAATAATATAAATGTAGATGAAATAAGCAAAAAACAAATCCTTTTTGATGGAAATGCAGAAGATGCTATAAAGCAATTTCCATCCAATGTGAATGTTTCTGCTTTAATAAGTTTGGCAGGTGTAGGCTTTAAAAGGACCAATGTAAAGGTAATAGTTGACCCGGATGAATATAACAATATCCATGAAATAAATGTAAAATGGAAATTTGGAGAGTTTACAATAAAGGTTATCAATAAACCAAGCTTTGAAAATCCCAAAACCAGTTATTTAGCAATATTGTCTGCAACCGAGTGTTTACGTTCTATTTGTGCGCCGGATTTGAAGATTGGATCATGAAATAAAATATTTAATTTAAGGTATTATTTTAAAACAATTAAAGATGTATATCCGCGACTTTCCATGCTTGCATTGTTTTCGATCTCTTCTGTTTTTATTGTAATGGATATAACATCTGTTGATTCAAACTTTTTAGGTTTTATTAATAAATAATCATCGAGCAGATCGGATGGCTCAAAACTTGTATTACTATAAGTAAAATCAACGGGATTGCTAGAACTTATCAAAAATATTTGATTCTTGTCATAATTGCATATTCTAATTTGTCTTCCAGGTCTTGGAAATGCTTTGAGACTTACTCTTATCGAGCTTTTATCATGAATAATATATCTACTTTTATTATTTATATAGATATCAAATTTAAAAGGATACCCTGCGGTATTTTCTGCCATTTTGTTTATTCCGTCATTCATTATTATGTCGATTTTTTTTATTGTATCTCCGAATTTGAAAATAAATTCGTTAGTCAATTTTACAATCTCCTCGATTTTTGCTTTCCTAGTAATTTCTTCATTTTGAGGGAGTTTATATCGATCTATCCATTCTCTATAATCTTTACTGAGATCACTAATAAAATCAGTACATGTATTTTGATAGTCCTCTATACTTGTCGCCCTTTCAGAATCAGTATCAGAAGCAAACATGATATAATATTATATGATTTTATTTAACTTATTTATTAAACTTTAATATCTAATAAAATTGAAAACATAAAATGGATGAATGAATTTTCTCTATTAATTAAAGATTTATCAAATAACATAAACAGTAATATGGATTTTTTTAAAATCACGCTGAAAAAAAACCCTACTCTTGTTTATTACAAATTAAATGAGTTGTCTAATTTTGTTGGATCAAGATATAATCTTAAACTTGAAATTCACTTTCCCGATTCGAGTAAAATACATAACATAAATGATTATGGAAGAGAGAACATTAGCATTATAATTGATAAATTTAGAAAAGTATTTCCTATTCCTAGGGAACAAATTAAACTAGAAGCTTCAAATTTATTTAAAAATGCAACAGTTGTTGATGGCTATATGTATGAAGGAAAAGAAGGCATAAAAATCTCATTCAATGACAAAATAAAATCTCGTATTGAGGTACTACCAGGATCTCTACATTTGTGGATAAAAATTGACGAAAACGTTGAAAAATTTTGTAATTGGTTACTCTTGAATGTCTATTCGGAACGACCTTAAAAATAATAAATAAAAATTAATGTTTTTGATATGTTAGTATTTGTTAAAAAATAAAATAACTTTGATTAAGTGACATTTAAATCAAAGATAACAAATTCTGCAAACATATCTGTCATATAGGATGATGTTGACGTTTGAACACTAATATAAATATGGTATAGCCCTGGAGATGGGAATTTAAAGGTGGTTTTTCCTGTTCCATCCAACGCCTGTTGATTATTTAAATCGGTCAAGGCCTTGTTATTTTGATCCATTACTTTAAATTCGTAGGATGTATTAGGAACAAGATTATTATTTTGATCGGTGATGACTACACCAAAATTAATATCTTCACCTGCTTTAAGTATACTTGGAGTCCATAATAATTGCACGTGATAAGTGCCCCTTGGTGTTGTAAGAGTTAGTGGTGGCATCGTAGGTTGAAGATGAGATTTAGGTATTGGAGGTTGACCTGTTCCCATAGCCTGTAATTCAACAGAATACTGAATTGGTGGGGTACCTGCTGCTGATTCTGCATAAGTTAATGCTTTAACGGGAAATGGCATATCCTTGACTATGTATATATTATTATCAACACCTTTATGATATTGTATTATTGTTGTATCAAAAGTACCTGCGGGTGTTGTTACTTTAGCTGAACCTACTGGAGCAATTTGAGAACCACCAATGGACCCAATTTTGCCCCAGTATAAAGAGCTCAGCGATTGACCTGGCTTTGGTACATATGCTGATAACCAATCCAATGATGTTGCATATCCACCTCTATACTTGGACATGTTTTGTGGGATCGGAGAAGATCCTAAAGCCGTCATATCAAGATCGCTTAGGTGCAGTGTTCCTTTGAATACTTGACCTCTATCTACTACAAAGGTGGGAACGTTCCAGTATTGCCCTGTGTCATTGTGATCTTTAAAATATAGAGTCATGGTAAATGGTTGACCTTGGTTTACATCTTCATTCTGTATTTGATATGTATAGTATGTGTTAGGTTTGACTCCTTTACCTACATACCAATTATTATCAGATTGTGCGTTTACAGTTCCCATAAAGTGATTAATTTGTAATACCATTGTTCCAAGTGTAAAAATTAGAAAAAATGCAATTATTTTCTTTTCTGATTTTTTATGTAACATTTGTATTGTATAAGTTAGGATGAGATACTCTTTAAATGTTTATAATCTATTGATTTAGATTATACTATTTCAATAAAAATAAATTGGTATTTCAATTATTGTAAATTATAAAATGTGTAATTGTACTAAGGTTCATTTTTATGATGTTGATTTTAAATTGTATGGAATGAAAGTCATTCCATCATGTAAAAACTGTGGTTCGCCTCTTAGTGATGAGCAATCAAAAAAATTTGAAAAAGAGATAATGAAACACTGGGGTTTTGAAGAAAAAAAATGAAATTTATTTTTGAATACCATCAGGTTGCGTCAACTTTATTAATACCCTTAATAGAAAAAAAACAGTGGTATTAGATGACCAAGATGTTTAATGTAAATATTGATACAGAAGGTTTGAATGCAAACGAAGCACAAGAATGGGTTAATGAGCTTGCTAATGTTTATGCTGATATGGAAGTTGCTGATCCAAAAATTTCTGGAAACAAAATTAGTTTTAAAACTGGTTTATCGGGAATGGATGACACAAATGCTGATGATATTAGAATGAAATTAGATGAATATATAATGATGCATGAGCAATTTAAGGTAAATAACATCTCAGTTTCATAAACCTTATTTTTTTCTTAAAAATGTTATTTATTAATAATAATTGATAGTTATAAATGTTTAAATAGAGCCATCGCGAGCTTAAATAGTTTTCAGAATGACGTGTAAAGGAATATGTATAAGACATAAAGCTCAAAAGCCCGTAGGATCAGGGCGTTATGCTAGTGGTCAAAAGCGCTGTCAAATATGCGAAATTTTTATCAAATGGGATGGTTTATGGTGTCCCTGCTGTGGATATAGACTAAGAACTAAACCAAGGAACTTGAAATATAAAGCTAAGCTTAGGGCAAGAAATAAAACTGTTGAGCCTCAAGAATTAGAACAAGCAATAGTTATTCAATAACTATTTTTAATAAAATTTTTAATCATATTAAAAAGCGAATCCAATTCTTTTAATAATTTGATTTTTTCTTTATTTTGGATATCTAGAATAAAGTTTAACAATTTATTATAGTTATTTATATAATTTTTACTAAAGTCTTGTCTTCTTATGAAACTATGTATTAATAAGTTTGCATCTACATACATAGACCTTGTTCTAAAAAAATTTAATTTAGACTTAAATAAATCGATTTCCAGATTATTACAATCATTGTGCTCTAATAAAAATAATATTGATTTTTCACTTCTATTTATGGTGGAAATATTGGATCTTTCTAATTCAAGATATTCTGAAACAAGGTCGACATAATATTTAATTTTTGGACTATAGTTTCTAATCGCATTCATTTGATATTTTAAATGAGATGGACTTGGATGCATATTATAAAATAATTGTATCAATATCTCTAATGCATTAAAAGACAACATTTTCAGATAAAACGAAGATAAATTTTGATTTAGTAAATCGTTTAATATTTGCTTTCTGATACTAGTACAATCTAATGCAAATCGTGCTAATTTTCTCTTTGTTAAAATTCTAAAATTTTTTTGATTGTAATACTTTTTCTCTTTGAAATAATCTTTTACATTATTTTTAAGAAAAGAATTTGTTAAATTAATATATTCGTGGAAATTCAATTCTGTATTTTTGACAAAATTTTCTTTATTATATAACATTATCTTTAACTTTTTCTCATTTAATTGGAATAAATTATATTTTAATTTTTTAATAACTTTAATATCTTCATTTTTTGAATCTAAAACGATAATATCATATTCGCAACATTCGTAGCATTTGCAAGATCCAGTTCTACACCCAATTAAAATGCTTTCATTTTCGGGATAATATATATTAAGATAGTTAATTATATCATCCAGCGATCCAGTATTCAATTGATTAAATTATTACTTTAGAATAATTAAACCCTAGTTAATTTTTTTAAAGATCATTTCAATTAGTTTTAATATTCATCCATTCTAATTTTTCCAGATAATCTATTAATCCCAACATAGTTTTTATTCTTTCTTGTCCTCCAACCGATTTACTACATTTGATAAATTCTTCTACGAGTATTTTATTTTCTACAACCAATAGTTCATTGTTATACAAGATTTTATTAAAGAATTTATCCTCCTTACCTGTATGATCAGATATGTATACAGAATAAGATTTTAAAAACCGTGCAATTGGCTCTCTAGCATTTACACCGTTTTTCCACTTGTTAACCTCTTTCAATAACATGTTTGCAATTCGTCGACCTAGCTCGTGCTCTATTAAAAATTTTCTTATATCTTCTGCATTCTCATTTTTATCTTTTGTTACTGGAAAATAAGATTTTTCTTCTTTGAAATTATGAAAATTATCAATAAATTCATTTATTACAACAGTAATAATTTCAATATCTTCAAATGGTACATCTATATTATTATACAAAACATCCGAACATTTTTGTGTTATATTTCTTATTCTTCTGATAATTACATGTTCTTTTAATAATTCTTCTGTCGGATTCACTCGGTTATTTCCTCTGCATATTTAATATCCTTTTTTAATATGATTTTGTTGTTTCTTAACTTTTTATCCCGTTACTGGGATAAACTAAAAAAAGATAGATTAAAAGAATTAATTATAAAATTATTTGTTACATTTGACAAAATGCTGTAAAGTTGATATTGTTCTTTGTTATAATAGTCAGCAAATATAATACCATTGTCTGACATGCTTGAGTTTACATTTCTTCTTTTTTCTATAAGGAAAGCAATCATCAAAGATTTCAGCTCTATCTTTGATATATTGCATTGTTCTTTCGATAATGCTTTTCTCAAATGGAGATGAATACACTACTCTAATTCCAAAAACTGACCGGCTTGCGGTGAATACCAACTACCTCCATCTGTGGAAACTGGATGTCCTCCATATTCTTCTACAACATCGGGTAAAAAATTGCACTGCAATAAACATATATCGTTCTTTGGTATGTTAATTGCAAGGATATCATTATTAGTTTCAGATTCGATAATAGCAACCCAGAGCCAGATATATTCAGAAGAACCAACTTTGATTCGAGTTTAATGACTATAAATTCCGAGATTTTGGTTTTTCTATAAGATAATCTTTCTGCAGGTTGTACTTTTGTATCCAATCTCTAATTGCAGTGTAACTTTTTGTAACAAATCGAGATAGTGTTTTTGATATGTGTGTCATAACGAGAGGCATTAAAGTAAAGGTGTAAAGAATATTCTATATATTTAGGTTCTGTTCTTTTTCAAATTCGTTGTACCCTATATGATAAACAAAAAAGAAATCTATAGATTTTTCCTTAACTTTAGAGCCTTTAACAACATTTTAATGTTATAAATAACGTGTTAAAAATGAATTGTTATGGATGCGAATAAAAGTCACGATTTAATAATATGGTGAAAACTATGTGTATATTTATATGATTTGAAATAAATAACAATTTAATGATTAATAAATAACAAACAATATTAAAAATCAGACAGGTAATACAATGAAAGGATTTATCGAGTTTTTTTTACTATCTTTAGGTGCCATCGCGGGAGCCTTTTTAAGATACAAAATTACTTTGTCTCCCTCCATTTTTGGTATTATTGGATCAAATGTACTAATTGTCAATATAATAGGAAGTTTTATCTTGGGTGTTTTTTCTGTTTTTTCTGTTTCTTTAAATCTTGATCCAAAATATACTTTTCTGATAGCAATTGGATTCTGTGGTTCTCTAACAACTATGTCCTCATTTGCTCTAGAAAGCATAATTATGTTTGAAAATAATCAATTTTTACAAATGGTAGTAAATATAATATCCAATGTAATTTTGTCTTTCTTCTTTTTATATATCGGACGAATTATTACGGTTCAATTATTACGATAGATCTCCATAATAGGAGACTTGTTCTTTCAATGTTATTATAGTATATTATATTGGTACTATTCTATTAACCTCTGGTTTACCAACACTGATACTTATATATGATACTTCATATCTTCTCAGCATATTATTGAATATCTCATTAATTATCTTGTATTTTTTCAATCTATAGATAACATATTATATCCTTCCTCCTTTTTATATGAATTATGTTTGTAACCTTTCCCTTTGTAACAGGTAATTTATGACCGTTGTTTTTCTTTTGTATAATCGTTGTATGTTATCTTTTTTTATCTTTTTGTTATCTTTTTCCTATCAGTTTTGTAGTAATGGCTCAATAGATATTCTTCTTTTGTTATAGATAGCCTAACCTAAAGACGATTGATAAAAGCATACAAGTTCAAGTCTCTTCTTAAAAGTACTTTCATATCTTTCTAGTGTACAAACCAGATCCATTTCCAATGTTTTTTTGCTATATTCGTACAGTCTCTTTTCATCGTATCCGGGACCATCTACCATATGCAAGGCAGATGGTAAAGAGAATACAGAAGATGACTCCGTTAATGGAACATACATCTTGTTATCGGGAACATTAGCAGTAGTTACATCGGCTGTTAGAGGTAATATGAGATCTCCTGCTGTTGCTGTTGCTGTTGCTGTTGAAGAAGAAGATGTTAGATGTAGTTTATATCCCAAGATCCAACCTTTTGTATGGCTATATCCCCTCCTTGCATCTGTATCAATGCCGGGAATAGGTACTACTCCTTTTTTCATGGATGATTTATGCCAGACACATCCCTTTGCGTTTAAAAGAGAACTGTCCACTGCTGTTATAGAAAGGTCTACTAATTCTTCTACAACAAAGAGGTGCTCTTGTCGATATTCTTTCTTTAACATCTATAGAAATGGTTTTCAATCGCCTGTAAAATGTACGTCTACTGCTAGGTATTGTTGAAAGACCGCATGCTACTGCTAGTTTATGGTTATACTGACAATCCATGATAAGAAAAGTATACGATGCATTGTTTGAATCGATTTTAAACCTATCTTACAATAAAGCATCTCAAAATTACTGTTGATGGAGAATATACATATGGTCTACCACGTTTCCTTGGTGTAACAGGCCATGGTATACAACCTATCAGATACAGAACATAAAAGGATGGATTCCTTTAATCTGTCAAGAGCTAATCTATGGAATAGTTTTGATCGAAATTATATTCCAGAGGTTAGCTTTAAGCTGTTGTCTAAATTGAAAATAAATTTCAATTATGACCATGCCTCATATAATTATAAACCGATACAACAATAATGTAGTGTTATTGTTTTTGGTATGCATGATACCTCGATTTATTTTAAGAAAAGCATGCAAGACATACTCGATTCTAATCCTATCTCACTATAAGTACATTAAAACTATTGTTGGGGATTATACATCGGATTTACGATATTCTCATGTCTACCACTACGTAAAATACAACCTATTGAATACCGAATGCTAAAAAGATGGATTCCTTAACTCTATCGACATTATGTGAGACCAATACTCTCAAAACATTGCCTCAATGGTTAACTTTAAACTGTTGTAAAATGTCTCTTTTATCTTGATAAAAATACATATATTATTAATATTATTTGATGATATACTCCAATGTTAATCACCGGAGATAAATTCAATAATATTTTTAAAATACCTTTTATTTTTAATTATTTATAATTTAACATCACAAAAACACTAATCTTTTGATTCTTTTTATTATATTCT
>JAICXY010000142.1 GCA_025934495.1 Candidatus Nitrosocosmicus sp. | reverse complement strand
TCCTTTCTGATTATTTTATTATATGAATATCATCTTTATAGGATGATAAGGCCAGGTCCATGAAATCAAAAAGTCCAACAATAGAATCTATCACCAATATCAACAATATTCTGTTATCATGGGATGGAGAGATGTTCTTTTTACTGAAGATTTTCTAAATCTTCATAACAGATCTATTTATTAGATAAGATTGGTTGCCATCATCCTTATTTCTGAAACAGTATAATCTTCATCTTTGAGAAGGATGATCTTGACGCGGTAATTAGATTCCCTATCAGCCTCATCAATCAAATTAAACAACGTGTTTCTTTCATCATCAGTAATTGGGCTAGGGAAAGTATTATCCCTCAAAACATCTACATCCAGTATGGTTAGCTAAAGGTGTTGTGGTATGGTATCTAAACAAGTACAATCAGTTTACAGATGAATATACAGCATCTTCTTGTAAGCTAATACTGCTTGTTTTGACGACATAATACATTTAGCTTACTTCTATGTGAATTATCATTGTGATCATTGTGAGGGATACCTTTCTTAATGTCTATCATAGACGAAAGGAACTAGCTGCATCTAATGCTTGATGAGGATACCGAAGCAGGATACAGAGCCAAGATTATCCTGCTTAAAGATAAAGGATATACAGTTCCCGAAATAAGAAAAGCGACTAACCATCATATGATGTTAACATAAGAAAATCGATACATCTTTTTAATGTGAAGGGTTAGATACAATAGTCTCAAAAATACACGAGCACAAACAAGCCAATCAAAATAACCAATATGACATAGAAAAAAAGATTGTTGAAATAGTTAACCAGAAATCCAAGAATGTATTATGGTGGTGAACTACCCTTCTCAACATGGTCATTACGTGTGTTGGTTAGATGATTCGTTACAAAGGAGATAAACCTGGTTGGAATTAAGCCACACTCAAATTAGAAATATCATTTTAAAACATGGTTTCAAATGGAAATTCTAAAATAACCTTGGGAGCCCACCTGGATCCTGAATATCATTTGAAAAAAAGAGAATTGAAGAATTAAGATATGATCTGCCTGCTAACTCAATCCTAGTTTATGAAGATGAAAAGGGACCCATAGCTGCAAAAACATAAGGTGGTATATCATGGTCCTGCATACAATCCAAAATATCTAAAGTTCAACAGACGATAAGAGGAATTTTGAATGTATTTTGTGTTTACGATTACATTAATAACCAGATGTTGGCTTATTCATACAAAAAGAAAACAGCAGGAAAACATTTTTTATATTTATAGATAGAATAGTGGACCAAAAATATGATGACAGCAATATCAAACAGATATTTTTGATACTGGATAACATTTATAGGAACAGTTAGAGAAGAAGAGGTATTAGCGAGAATTTCAAGGATTTGAATATCATATAATATTATCGTAGAATAAAGGGCGATGATTTTGGTGCTTAAGATTATACTAATATGCAGGCTTGGAAAATATTACAAAAACATATTAAAATTTGAAATGATGTAAAGAATAATCGTATTGAATAAAATGTGTTTAGGGTTGTGAACTGGGGTTGTTCTTTGCTGAAATCACATTAAAATATCCTAACCAGCCTTTGTTTGTGAATTCTGATTGATGTGAATGAAAAGCATACTCTCCTGGGGTACCTGCTTTAAATTCAAGTATTCCTCTATCACCCACTGTTTGAGTTACAATGTCGCTTTTAAAATAAGGTTTTGTTGATGTTCCTGAAGGAAAATAGTTAAACACTACTTTATGCAAATCAAACGAATTTATCAAGTCAAAATCGAGCATGTTGGTTAAATATATCCTATACCACTGCCCTTGTTTTAAAAATATAGGATGATCTCTGTATACAAAACCCTCACCATTGACTGTATAGATATCATTGTGTCTGTCCGGTAGGCCATTGGGAACAAGGTTAGTTGGATCGCGTAGATCCAGTTTTGGTAATGCAAATGATCCTCCTTCATGAGTATAATTCATGTCGTAACCATTCATTAACATGGCCATTTCATGCATTGGTATCCTTGGCTGTTTCGGATCTATTATTAACATTCCATACAGACCCCTATTAACGTTATCCTCGACTGGATCTACATGACATTGGTATGGAAAAAGGCCGTATGGTTGGGCTGTAAAAACATACGTAAAGTTTTTACCTGGTGCTATCATGCCACTAGGTCCATAAGTTCCATCCATTGCACCAGCATGAATGGAATCCATGTGAAGCGAATGAAAATGCTTGCTGCTGGGTGAATTAATTACTGTAACCTTTACCAAATCTCCTTCTGTCATTCTCATGGTGGGACCTGGCACAGTTCCATTAAAAGTCCAAGCATGGAACACATTACCTGTAGTTGAAATGGGAATTATATGATTTTCTTCAACAATGAGTGTGAATTCTCTTGTTGTTGTTTTGGTTTTATCATTAGTAGTAACATGGCCGCAGTTAAAATATGTCAGATATTGAGTAGCATTGGTTCTTTCGCTCAAATTATCAGTACAGCCTTTCATTTTATCATATTGAAGAACAGTAGATGTATATCCTCTGTTATCTCTAATACTATTTGTATTATTTTTAATGTTATTATCTGTTTGGGAGTATACATCGTTATAGGAATAGTTTAATAAATTAAAAAGTATTAATAAACTAGCCATCCATATACCAAAAAATAATAAATTTTGGTTCGATATTGGGGGGCTAAAGCATGGAATAAAAGTTTTGTATGAAAATATATTAGCTATATTAGCTTTTTGATACATTTTTCTGCTATATTGCTCCAAATAACACAATGTAGATCTTATATTTAAGCTTGCGCTTGATTGTCAATAAGAAGAAAAACCATTTTAAAGCATGGCTATATAGTTTAATTTCTCTATTCTACCATATCTTTTTTTTCATCTAAAAAGTTGACCTTGGATAATTGCACTTGTGAGGAGTACAAATGAAGATATTAAACTAACCTTTGATAAACAAATAAAAGTACTTTTTATGGTATCTAAAGATCCTAAAATAGTCATATTATTGTCTCTATTATTTGGCAAATCGTAAAACTTTGGATTAACAATTAAAAATACGGTATATCTTGACATCCTAAAGGTGATGATTCAATAACTTTTCAAAACGAAAATAAAGAAGAATTTAAACTCATTTTAACTAGATTACTGTTTCCACTCTTTGTCCTAACAGGATACCCTCATATGCAAATGTATTATTCATTATTGTATCTGTATATTTTGAAAATACAGACCCGTCTATACAAGAACCATGCATTGGAAAGACCATTTTTGGGGATAAATTTTGAAGTCTTTCTGTGGTCTTTCTTACTGGAGCCTCATTTGCAAATATTCCTGCTCCTCTATAAAGAGTAAGCATACTTTCTGATAAGTTCTCGGTAGTAACTGGTTTGTTATTGCCTGGCTGAATAAACAAGTCAGAGGAAAAAAGAGACTTTGTATTTTCTTCAAAAATCATCATGCTATCCCAATGATGAACATGCGGGGTCATGATGAATCTGAAACTCTTTTTACCTGTCTTTAAAATTTCATTTTCCCAAAATGAAATATGGTCAACAGGAATGTTGTACCATCCTGTCAGATTCAGTTTTGAACTTAGATCACTGCATACTAATTTAGCATTCGCAGAATCAAGGAATTGCATTCCTCCCCATTCATCGCTTTCGAAGTGTAAAAATGATATATATGTTAGTTTTTCTAATGGAATTACTTCTTTTACTTTTTCTTCTATTTTATTATACATTCCAATAGGTCCAGTATGAATAAGCATTGGTTTTTCATCATCAATTAAAAATTGATTAAACGTTATTCCAAAGGTATTGTCAAACCCTGCTATTCTATATATCCCATCATGAATCTCTGCAATTTCGACTTCAATATCCTTTGGAATAGAAATTTTACTAATTTCTCTCATACCTTTTTATTTTATTCTGATTTGATAAGTCTATTCATTATTTTTTATACCTCTTCAAAAACAAAGTGAAGGGATCGCAGATTCAAATCCCGATCTTCACTTTTATTGTTTGTTGGTTTTAGGGTATATTAGGATGGCTATCTCGTGCGTATATTTTATCCGATATTCAGATCTTGAATTTCTTTGGCCTTTTGTTAGATTGTCTGCTTTTACAATACGAGCCTTTAAAGCATTTGATTCTCAAGAAATTTTAATTAACTCTTTCTTCCCATTTGGTATTGATCATCACTGACTTTTTCCATCCACTCAGCTGCTTTGCCGTCAAGTTGTTCCTGAATGGCAATATGTGTCATGGCAGTTGTTGCCGTGGCACCATGCCAATGCTTTTCACCTGGCGGGATCCAAACCACATCACCTGGATGAATTTCCTGAATCGATCTATCTTCCCATCGCTGTATCAGTCCGCAACCCGCAATCACAATAAGGGTTTGTCCAAGCGGGTGGGTATGCCATGCTGTGCGGGCGCCTGGCTCAAATGTAACGCTGGCACCAACAGCTCTAGCTGGATCTTTTGCTTGGAATAATTGGTCAATGCGTACGCTGCCAGTAAAATACTCTATCTGCCCTTTGGAAGAAGGCTGTGAACCGATTCGTTTGATTTCCATTTTGCTATGAGGTTTTCAGTGATGCCATATCGATAACAAAGCGATATTTCACGTCACTTTTCAACATGCGTTTGTATGCTTCATTGATATCCTGGATCTTGATTACTTCAATATCGGCAGTGATACCTTGATCGCCACAAAAATCAAGAAGTTCTTGAGTTTCAGCGATTCCACCAATAACAGAACCTGCAACCGATTTACGGCTCATCACCATTGGGACAGTGTTCAATGATGGTTCAACATCTCCCAAAAATCCAACTAGCACCAATGTACCATTAAGCGACAGCGACGGCATATATGGATTAATATCATGAGCATAAGGTACTGTATCTATAATCAAATCAAATTTGTTTTTGACAGCTGCCATTTGATTTTTGTCAGTAGAGATCACTACATTGTCAGCACCTAGGTGACGTGCATCCTGTTCTTTTCCTGGAGAACGAGTAAACAATGTGACATTTGCACCAAGTCCTTTAGCTAGTTTCAGCGCCATATGACCAAGACCTCCAAGACCGATAACCCCAACGTTATTTCCCTTTTCTATTTTCCAATATTGGAGTGGAGACCAAGTTGTTATACCTGCACATAGCAATGGTGCAGCACCTTTCAAGTCCAAACCATCAGGAATCCGCAATACGAATTTTTCTGAGACAATGATTTTTTCTGAGTAGCCACCGAAGGTGGGCATTCGGTCATATCGATCTTTGCTACTATATGTAAAAGTCGGTCCCTTTTCGCAATATTGTTCTAGTCCCTGCTTGCAGGCTGCACAGTGTTGACAGGAATCAACCATACAACCTACGCCAACATGATCGCCTGGCTTGAAGTGCGTGACAGTTGATCCAACATTCACCACGCGTCCGATTATCTCATGACCTGGTACCAACGGAAAGATGCTGATACCCCAGTCGTTGTTGACATAGTGCAGGTCCGTATGGCATATTCCACAATAGAGAATCTCGATAACCACATCATCCGAGCGTATGTCTCGACGCTCAAATTGATATGGAGTTAAATTTGCCTTAGCAGAAGGCGCAGCATAACCAAGTACATTTATGGTCATTTTTTTCCTATCCTCATTAATAGTCTATGATATTTATGCTATTTATGTACAAGGTATTTTTTTGCAACAAATTGCATCAATAAAAACTTCTTAGATGTCATGCGCATTTCTCATCAAAGTACCCGGTGGACTCTAACATGATGTGTTATAAGACAGCATATTAGAAGACTAGGGTCCGATTATCTTAGATTTTATCCATTACAAAATAATCTTTATTTTTGAAAACAGCGTATTTGATGGATTTTATATCTGCAAAAAACTACCTTCGTTTGAAATAGTTATACTATGTTAGTTAACAGTTATGTAAACACACGAATGCTTCTTTTCTGTAAACTAATGCTGTTTGTTTTGACTGACTATTTTTTGTTATAATTACCTGTCTATCGATCCAGATACAGCTTTACCAACACCATTTTCATTAAAATGTGGAATTGTTTGTCGATTCTTATCTGTATTTGCATCCACTATATCCACTTTCCTCTATCAGTTGAGTTCAGGTGATCTTGTTGGAAGATATATACTAACTGTATCCATCCTTTTTCGATGATACCTGGCTAGAATTTCTTTTACCTTGTCAGATTTATGTATAGATACATGATACATTATACAATATCAACTATATCTGTTTCATACGGCAATCATATTTTTGGTCAACCTTTTTTATAAAATCCAAAAACTATTTTTCTGTATTTTGTTTGTAGGATGAGCGTGTGTATACATCTTGTTATTGTATGATCATAAACACCAAATATGGGTAGAATGCCTTTTATCTTTTGTTGAGCCTTGGATAACTTGGATTGAATGATGGATGGTGATGACCAAGATGTACCGCCATATGATTTTATCGATTAATCTATATCTAGATCTTGATTAATGGTGATCCGAAACCAAATGTATTTCTTTTACTATTTTTACTATTTTTGTTGATGGCACAATACAAATGATATTTGGAATCTTTTTACAAAAAGAGTTTCAAACCATTGAAATCTTGGAAAAAAAATACCTTCAAAATTATATCAATTTGATATTTTATCGATGTTTAAATTGTTTTATAAAATATACTGGGTTCACATTTAAAATAAATTTTATATATTTAATTTAGGCTATTATGCCTAAAACCCTCATAAATGGAAGAAGGATTTATGGTGTTGCCTTTTGTTGTTGTGTTATTATGATATTCGTCTGTTTTATCTTTTATTTAAAAAATAAATGGATGATTAGATTTTTTTATTGCTTTGTTGTGTGAAAGAAGATGTTGTAGTAGTAGTATTGTTGTTGTTGTTGTTGTTGTTAGTAGCATCATTAAGGTTTGAATTTATCTCTCTTGAATTGTGTTCAAATGTTTTTGCTGCATTAACGTTTTGATTGAATATGTGTCTTGAATTATCTTTTGCTTGTTGTAATCCTGATTTCCAT
>JAICXY010000059.1 GCA_025934495.1 Candidatus Nitrosocosmicus sp. | reverse complement strand
CAGTAGCAATACTTTACCCACCAATAGTACTAATCCCACCAGCGGTGGCAGTAGCAATACTTTACCCACCAATAGTACTAATCCCACCAGCGGTGGCAGTAGCAATACTTTACCCACCAATAGTACTAGCCCAGGCACCCCAATCACCAATTCCACATCTCTTCCAACAATACTTTCGATCTCCGGTTCATGCAATAATATTAACTTCCAAACCCAAACAAATACAGGAAGCAATATCGCAGGGCAGCAAGGTTCAAGAAATATTGATAATCAAAATATTAAACAGGGCCAATCTAATACTCAAAATGCATGTACAACAACAATAATAGAAAACCGCATTATTAAAAATTATATTCATTCAAACCCGGTAGTCCAACAGCAAATTTTGCAATCACCCAATAAACTTATTCAACTTGATACTTTGCAGATTTGCAACCAGATTGGAGACCAAACATGTGTATCATCAAACAGCAAATTCAAAACATCATTTATACAAATAACAAAAGATGGATTCGGCAATTGGACCTTGAATGGCGAAGTACAAAATATTGATAGTTTGCAACATAACCAAGTGAGTGTAATATTGTATCTATATGATAGTCAAGGAAACATCATCGGGCTAACTCAAGGTTATACATTGCCTTCAAATTTAAATTCCATGCAGACTGCAACATTCAATATTACAGAAAAACAATTAGATTTGATGGGGATGCCAAAATTATATAGGGTTTCTTTTGCCTTTCTAAGCTAATCAGGCATCCATTTTTTAGCCAATCCAAAAACTTTCAGATCAATATTTTTTATTGTTAACAAAAAATATTATCTTGCAATAATTTTCCTAGGAATATATGTTTATTATATAGCTTTTGAATAACTCGCTTTTTTCCAACATATTTTTTTGAAAGTTTAAATCTGCTAACAATTAATATCATAGCGCTTTATATTATTTGTTTTTACAATATGATGATTAACTGAACCTATTTGAATGTCATATATCTCATTTGGCTCTGTAAAGCTAAGAATTTGAAAATATTTTTGAATAAATGAATATGGTTTTGTAGTGCAATATTCAAAAAATTTTTGCAATATAAACGTATATTTCATTAAGCAAATCAAATTTTTGCTTGACCGTACAATTAAAACGTTTTCATAAAGAATTTTTTGTCTTAACATTACAGAGTCTCTTCTTTACAGAAGTAGTTAAATTTGATTAAAAAATAAAAACATAATTATCATCAAGAACTCAAAAGATGTTCTTTTTTTAGAGATAGATTAATAATATCTATAATCATCATGATTTTCAAATTATTTGTTGATTCCGTTAATTCTGGTCCGAGTGATATGATGGTGAAAAAAGCACCTTTATATTAATAATCATAGGATATTTAGTAATTTCCGCGATACATCTTATTGCATCTTTCTAATAGGTTCGATTTTAACTTTTAAAGGTTCGATCGTAAATAATGCCAAAAGTCGTATTCTATCGAGATAAATATCGATTTATTTTTTTTGTGACCTATTTAAATCTTGATCTGTTATTGATACCCAATAATCTGTACCATTGACCAAGATGTGCCACCATATGTTTTTGCAGATATAGATCCCATCTCATCTCCTTCGAAGAGCAGAACGGAGCCAACAGGTAACTTGTATTTTAGTAATTCAATTCACTTTTTTTCAAGGGTATTGTGGGTCCATGCTGTCACCCAACGCTATCTTTGATTGTCTGTACCTTATCCCATGTTTTAGAAGTATAATTCTAGTTCAGTGGGCTTTTGGCTACAAGATTCAGGTCCTTGGATACGTATGTATCCTGCAAGAACACAACGTAATGACCAAGTTGAGAAGAGTAGCTGATAATAGTCTCTTGAATTCTTGGCTACTGCTCTGTATTTTATGATAATTGGCATAGTCATCAATACTTTGAAACCATTAATAATTAGTTAAAAATCTCAGAAATACTTCAAAATATTCAAAGTATTATAATTATTGGTTGATACTTAGTTGATTATTCAATAACAATATTAGTAATGAAAATGATAGATAAATTTACTATGTTTATAGAGAACATTGTGGACATAGAATTAGGTAAATTACAAAAGTTACAAAATAATTTAGAATGGTTTAATTCACATTATAAATTCTTTAAAAAATATCATAAACATCAGTTTATTGCAGTTAAAGATAAAAGGTTTTTGGATAAAGATTTACGACTTGAGAGGTTGGTAAAAAGATTAAAGATAAAAAATTATGATGATTCAATCATTATAGAGTTTGTATATGATTAAGAAGAATAAGAGCCTACCTAAAATTATCTTTCTATATATGATCATACAGCAGAGTATAACTGTACCAATCCAAGATAATTCTCTTTTACCTTCTTCTTATACATGGTGAACAGTTTCCTGAACCTGTTGTGACATCATGAATTTGTTCTCTCTACAACCCATCTTTTTTCAGAATACTTTTTACGATTTGAGCAATGTTGTGTTATAACCTTGACTTCTTCCTCCCCCTCCTTTTCTTTTATAGGGAATATACATTACATATCCTCGTTTGATTAGTTCTTGTTCTTCTTGTTCGGAATTGGATGTCTTATCTAAACATAGATATTGAAGTTTTCTTCCTCCTCTTTCTCCTGTTTTAGTTTTATATGCTGGTGGTCGTTTGATAACTATATTATCAAATACATCTGTTACGTTTGATATCATGTGTACTGGCTGAAGAAGAAATGAGTGCAGATAGATAGATTCCTTTTTTATCTGTTAAAAATATGTCTTTTTGTTTAGCCTAATTTGCTTCTTCTATCTGTGGTGGGGTATGTCCGGTCATCACCCCCTAAAGGTGACTTTATGGATGTGCTATCGATGGATTGCCATGTGCAGTTGATACCAATACAGTCATCATAGATTTTCAGTAATCTGATCTATCCTGACTTTTTAAATATATCAAGGCCATTCCACTTCGGAAATCTTCGATGACAGATATATAGAGCCCGATCCGTATTCTTTGGGTAGCATTTTCCACTCATATCCTAATCTTCGTAGTACATAGATAATTCCATCAATCACTTTTCGGTATGGAACAATTGGCCGGCTACCAACTGCCTTTAGTTGTGGTTTCTCCTTTGGGAAAATACTCTTAATCTCATCCCATAATTCATCAGGAATATTGAGTATGGTAGTTGTTTATTTTTATCCTTTGCTCTCTCCTTCTTATGGATAAAGGTCACAGTTTATCAAAAGAAGAAAAGATCTATAATCCTATCGAATTTTGAGATAGGCTCTAGGTATATGATTTTCCATCGATAGGAGGCGAATCTATAGAATTCTCCTGTGGTTATCGTCCATTTGTGATTACCCTCCTTTGTTTATATAGAATTTCATGATTATTTTATAAATAACTAGGTAAGTTTCATCCTATTATCTCTATTTTAGGTGTTGCTTTCTCTTTCAAGATTATCTTTTATCTCATATTTGTTCGTATAATCATAAAGCTTGATTCCTTTTTACTTTTAAAAGTATTTGTTAATATAATATAGTCTAATAATATCTTGTCTTATCAAATCATCTATCTTAAAAACCTTGATAGATTGTATATATCCATATCGGTACAATATTCAAAAGGTAAGGTTAAGCCCAGTTCTGTTATTCAAATAATTCTATAATTAGGTCGGTATACTTGATGATGGACATAAATAATCAATATATACAAGAGATACAAAACTGGATTTAATTTCCCATAATATATCTATAGTGGATTTCGAATATAAGGAAGAACGTAAAGGAAGAACGTAAGATAGGTTTACTTACGGTATTTGATGAAGCATTAATCGAAAATATTATCACTATTCAACTCTTTTGAATAATAATGAAATCTTTATTGATAGATCGTCTCCAGATTGTACATATATAGAGATTATTTATATTTTAATCCATCAATCTGGATTATTGGTCTATTAATATGACATTATAATCCATTTGAAAATTCATGATAAGTTCCATAGGCCTTTAGATTTTTGATATTTGTTTGAAATAACGTTTACTCATCATTCCAAACAATATAGTTAGTTGTTTATCTTCTTCTGAAGGTAAGTAAACTACCAATACACCCATTCCAATTTCTGACTATTTTATTATATGAATATCATCTTTATAGGATGATGAGGCCAGGTCCATGAAATCAAAAAGTCCAACAATAGAATCTATCACCAATATCAATACCAATACTCTTTCTGTTATACGCGTTGGGCCATGATTTTTTTTACTGATGTTTTTCTAAATCCTTATAACAGATCCATTTAGTAGATAAGATTGGTTGCCATCATCCTTATTTCTGGAACCGTACAATCTTTATCTTTGATCAGGATGATCTTGGCACGGTAATTAGATTCCTCAGTCTCATCAATCAATTATACAAAGTGTTTCTTTCCTCATCAGAATTGATCTGGGGAAAGTATTATCCTTCATAACATCTACATCCAGAATGGTTAGCTAAAGGTGTTGTGGTATGGTGTATAAACAAGCACAATCAGTTTACAGACCAATATATAGCATCCTTTATACAACTGTTAACCATGATCTGATTCTTAACGTATGTCTTTTCTTCTTACCTGAATAATATCGCTTGAGTCTTTCATCATCAACAGGTCTTGGTATCTGTTGTTCTGTGGAATCTATAAAAGCAAGTAATCCAGGAAAGTATTCCTCTAACTCTTCAGGAGTTAGGAGCCTCCTTGTTATTTTATATATTTTCTGTGGAATTGGTAAAAAGTTCTAATCAAACCTTCAATCTTTTGTTCGTCTCTGCATATGTTACTCATTAAAATCAAAGAGAAAGTCGGTCAAAGTGTAAGTAATGTAAAGGCGATATTAAACCAAAAGCATAAGAAACCTTTCTCTTGTATCAAATTTGAAATACCTGTCTATAGCACCTATGTCTCTTTTTCGATATTTTCTTTTAGATAGACGTTGTATCTCATGTTTGACATATCTTTTTGTTATCGCTTTATCGTAAATCTCATTAAATTTTTGTGCTGTAAGACCGGTAAATGATTTGAAAAGCAATTGCTATTTGGAATGTCTATTATATGAAAGCAAAGAAAGGACAAGAAAATGATGAACTTGAGATCATACATCTGTTTATTCTAATTATACAGAGATCTTATGTCTTTAAGGAACTAAACCTTGTAATTCTCTGTCATACTCAGATAAGAAATATCTTCTAAAATATGGAAGAAGGTACAGACAATCAAAGATCACACTATGAAATAGCACATCCTGAATACCATTTGAAAAAAAGAGAATCGAAGAACTAAGATATAGAGATCTATCTGTGACTCGGTCCTGCTTTATGAAGACGCGAAGGGGCCGAACCGATAGTATCCAATGAACTAAGATTTAATCCTATATTACATAATCCAAAGGTATCATTACAGTCTTATGAAATTGTAATGTATGTTCTAAAATAGAAATTTTCTTCTACATCTATGTTTAATACATCAATTCTAATTGGATTGTTATTTATGGAAATGTCATTTCTATCAAGTCCTACACCCACAACGGCCCCGTAGTAACTTTGGGCATTAATATTTTATTCAGAAGAAGCAAATTCATCTGTTCAACCAAGATTAACTAATACAAATATAGGTTATAAATAAAATTGATAAATCATTTAATCATCATCTAGAAATATTGTAACAACACCAGAACCTGTATTATGAATGTTAAATATGATGATATCCTTTTTTTCATGGGTGCAGGTGCATCCAAACCATTTGGTATATCAACAATGCAGGAATTAACAGATGAAGTCGAAAACTGTTTAGCCAATAATGAATTAGATCTTTATAAAAAAATAAAGAGTGAACTTCAAAAGAAAAACTCGACAATTGATATAGAACATATTCTATCTTCCATTGATGACAGAATAGAAGGAAATACTCAAACAAACAACAGTGATGATTTAAATTCCAATATTACAGCGATTAAAAATTCTTATTCCAACAGAGTAGAAATTTTAAAAAGCCTAAGTAAAAAATTAAGTGACTTTATCAGAGATAAATGTAGGTATTCTAACGATGAGGATCAGATGACTAACGTATAAAGATTTTTTAATAAAATAGGCCATGGTTTACAAGGAACTTGTAACGACGACAAAGAGGTGCTACATAGTAATTCTTGGACTATCAATACTACTAATTATGATTTAATTTTGGAAACTTTTTGGAGAGGCATTAAGGAAAAGAATTTATCTACCGGATTTACAAATGGGTTTTTGGATCCTAAACTTTTTCTATATTCTTCTAAATATGGAAGACTTAGAAGAAATGAGCACCCTGTAATGAGATTAGTCAAATTACATAGGTCAGTTTCATAGTTATTAAATAGAGCTGGTAAAATATCTGGAGTCCTCAAATTATAAAGAATTCGAAGAGAAAAAATCCTAACATAATCGATGAGATAATTGTGTATCCCCGGTTGGATAAAAAACTATATCAAAGTCCATATATCGAGATGTTTTATTGTCTAGGTAAAGAATGGGAAGATAAGGATGTATTTATTGTCATAGGTTATTCTTTTAGGGATGATATAATAAAAAATATATTTATTAATGGTTTAAAGAAATGTAACAAAAAAAGGATTATCCTTGTACATCCTGGAGCTGAAACAATAAGGGATAACATGTTTAAGGATTATGCTAGCTAGATTATGCCGATAACAAGTAAGTTCGGAGAAAAAGATAATTATCAGGGGGTCAACGAATTAATAAAAAAATGTCTTAATACTATTAACATATAGAATATATGAGCAGCCATAAAATCATGGATCTTTAATCTTTTTATTTTAATTTGCTACCTGTAATTAAGATGTTTATTTTCGTAGAACTTTTTTTAACTGTGATAATTATATGATGTAAGGACTAAATTTAATGTATAAATTGAATTGGGAACAAATTTGTAGTTGTTCCCACCTAACCCGTTGTGTTATTGCTCCTTTATTAGGTTTCCAAATTATATAAATCAGAGAAATAGATATCGCGATAGGAATCGAGAATTAAAACCCATATTCAATGTTCCTATTTGCAATGAAGTCGCCAAAAACGCGAGAAAAATGTGCCGGGAGATTGAGAATGTTTTTTGATTTTATCGATATTCTTCCTGGAAAGATCCTTTATAAAGAACAAGATATAATTTTTAATAACAATTAATTTTTGGGTTGATGATTTATTCTATGGTCTTCTATTATTATAAAATGAACACAGTAAAAATCCCATTGTAATTGTTACAGATGAATTATATTTTTAACTGATTTTCGAATCATGTAACAAAGCATCCTTGTACAATAAGATGATATCTATTTAAACAAAATAGATAGTAACATCAAAGATAATTGGAATCATCCAACAGAGCAGTTTATAATGGTATACTGCATTTTGGCATCATTCAAAGATGCCAAAATAATTGATCAGGCTATTCCTGTTTCAAGTGGTATGTCAAAGTAAACAGACTCAAATAGATAAAAAAAAGGTAGACGGTTTTCTTAAATCAAACGCCTTTGACTAAACTAGACGATGCCTGTGGGCATGTATCATGTACATGCTGTGCCATTATATTAAGTTGAGATGTAAGAGAATCATAACTTGTTGCTACACCCTCTTGAGATAAGACATCGTCAAGATTTATTTTTCCAGACGGAGTCAGTTCTGCATGAGCTTGATTTAATGTTGCTAGAACTCCCGCTAAATCTGAACAGTTAACTTTTATCGTTTGTGAGCTGTTATCATGATTACTTTCATCATGATTAGAAGTTTTGGCCTGTATAGGGCTAGATAGAAGATGAGATCCGAATGTTGTGAAAATCATTGCAGCAGCTAACAAACTGACTGTAAGAATAGGCTTTATCATTATAATAATAAGATTATATTTGTATTTTAGAATTTTTTACTAATGTTATTATGTTGAGTTACAGAATATTTATGCATAAAATTCTGCGCAATTATCGAGATGGAAAATATTTTCATAGATCACACTATATTCTGATGCGATTCTGAAGCTCAGTAATTTGAGTCTCCAAAGGCTATTTCATTTTTTCATCGCATATCATTATTTGTATAGGTTCAACAAAATTATTTTAACTTTTATATTTATATGAAATGAATTGCTTTTTATTACAAAAAATTACAGTATACCCCCATATCGGACATTTTACAATACCTATCGATATTCTTTTAATATTGTAAAATAAATTAAGAAATGTGATTAATTATAATATTTTTAACAAATTCAAAACAAAATATGCAACTCACTTTAACATAAATCATCCATTAGTTTCTTCGTTAATAAAAAGGCAGTCCACTCTAATTGAAATAGAAACAAATTTGCAGTTGGTCTCACCGAACCCGGATAAAAATATACTTTATTGTAGTTATTTTGGACTAAATACCTCAAGGGCTCTGTAAAGTTAAGATGTTAACTCCTTGTTATAATAGTCGACAACCATATTTATCCATTGTTGAACGTATTTCAGATTACATTTTGTTTTTTCTCCTACAAGGAAAATAGTCATCAAAACACTCGATTCTATCTTTGATAAACTATATCGTTCTTGCAATAAGACTTTTTTCAAACGTAGAATGTAAATAGTGCTTTAGTTTTAAAAACTGACAAGCTTTTGGATACCAAGTGCCACCGTCTGTTGAAACCGAAAATTTACCATGTCCTTCTATGACTTTTGATAGAAATCGCTCGGCTACTACAAACATATTTCTCTCTTTGGATATAGTTATGAAAGAATTTCTTTATTCTTTGGTTCAATAGTAACCCGGATTCATATCAATTCAGAGCCGACTTTAATAGAGTTCCATCTATTATAAATTCAGAAAACTTGGTTTTTGTCAAAGATATTTTCTTTGGTCTGTATTTTTGCATCCATTTCCAGATTGATACATGGCTCCTTTTTACAAACTTTTGTAATGCTTTTGCAGTATTTCTATAAGAGAGGGAGGCATAGAAAGTAAAGATACAAAGAGAGCAATATCTTTTGGCTTAGTCCTTTGCCTTTGATATTCTAATATTTATTATATATCTTTATAGCTATAGATTTTTCAAGTTAACAGAGCCGACTTTACTAACTCAAGTTTATTAAGTAAGATCAACCTTATTATAAATTCAGATAAGGTTATCCAAGAACATTAGAACGTATGTACATCGCATACAGATTCTGAATAGTTGCTTGTTAAATTTAGGAATAGGATGATCTTAGATGGTAATTAGATTCCTTATCATCATCGTCAATCAAATTATAGTGTTTCTTTTATCATCAGAATTGGTCTAGGGAAAGTATTATCCTTCACAACAGCTATATCCAGAATGGTTAGCTAAAGATGTTGTGATATAGCGTCTAAACAAGTAGTGCTAGTTTACAAAATGACACAGCATTCTTTACATAACTGTTGACTTAAGGGTTTTCTAAATGTTTTAACTTGATTATCGTACATACTTTAACTCCATTGTAATATAATCATGATATTTTAAGCATAAAAAATATGCATTTACAAAAATTTACATATCATATTATTAATTCTGTACTATTCAATAAAAGAATTCCTTAAGTGAACAGCACCAATTTTACATAGACATCCATAAAAATAAAACCTATTGGTATACCGTGGGCTCCTTGATATAGACTACTAACTTTTTAGTATTGTATGCATCTAAATTATCTATACAATATTTCATTGTATATATCAAACTTTATGGCAATCGCCTCCGTATATTTAATAATAAAAAATTGACGATACTGCTTAATTTATCCATATTAGCTCTCGCATATGAATATATTTTAATTTGGTTGCCATGGTTAAAGTATATCGCATTTTAGATGTTTATATAATAATGCTAATTATGTGAGATCTAATACTTAAATTTAAACAAGTTGTTGTATTTGATATACAATTAATGGAAGAAACTAAAAAAAATAAAAGAAATTAATTATCAAATAGATCTATATCTTGATCTATTAAATACTAATGCGGAAAAATTTAAAAAAAATATGATGAACTTAAAAAATCTCAATGCTCTAGAAATTCGACATTATCCGTCATTGCCTTAATATTTCCTATCCTATTTAGTCTTAACGCAATTGATCCTATGAAAAATTCTGTTATACCATCACCATATTTGGCAATTGGCGTTATTTTAGGTATATCCTGTTTATATAATATAGAATCCTACTATCACAATGAACTTAATCTCCACGTTCTACATAAACATAGTATGTCGGATATCTACTTCTGCTTGTAAATATTAAATTAAATTTCTTATAATTAAAAAGAAATCTATAATTATTTCCGTTCCAAAAAAAGCTTATTAAATAGAGAACGCAAACCTCAGCATTGAAAAGTCTAACACTATTTTTACTTTTTTGCATTTCTTTATCCATAATAATTAATTCATTTCCATTGGGTTATTCTTTATCCTATTCTCAAACAAAGACACCCATAAAACACATTGTAGTAATAGTACAAGAAAATGCAGCATTCGATCATTATTTTGGAACATACCCTTATGCTACAATCATGGGAAATGCCACCAAGTTTATACCAAATAATAATACACCTTCTGTTAATGGATTAAGTTTTTATTTATTAAATAATAATACAAATAAATATAAAAACGAAACAGCAAATCCTTACCGCATTGATCCATCTCAACTTAGAATATGTGATGTATTACATGCTTATGACGTTGAGCAAAATGAAACAAATGGAGGACTAATGGATAATTTTATTTCACCTAGTCATCCAAGTTCTGATGGAGAAAAAAATCTTCATTGTAATCCTAAACAGGTAATGGGTTATTATGATGGAAATACTGTAACTGCACTGTGGAACTATGCTCAACATTATGCTATGAGTGATAACAACTTTGAAACTAATTTTGGTCCTTCAACCCCTGGTCATATAAATATAATATCCGGACAGTTACACGGAGCAACACCTTCAAATGCGAAAATCCCATCATCATCTGCATTAAAGTTTGATGCAATAGTAAATGGAACGCTTATTGCCAATTTAGATCCCAAATTTGACGACTGTTCAAGAAATACTGGAATATATAAAAATACATCAATAATGATGGAAGGCAAAAACATAGGAGACCTTTTAAATGAAAAAAATATAACATGGGGTTGGTTTTCCCAGGGTTTTATACCCTCCACTAAAAATGTAGATGGAACTTGGACATGCAATTCTATATATCACAAAAGTAAAGGTGGCACCAATAACTCTGACTATTATCCAGATGTGGAACCATTTCAATATTATAATTCAACAGCAAATCCCCATCATTTTTCACCCTCCTCAAATGATAAAATAGGATATAATGACATTGCCAATCATCAATATAACCTAAGTAGTTTCTGGATAGCTGGTCAATCAGGCAATTTGCCTGCAGTAAGTTTTATTAAAGCAGGATCATATCAGCAAGGTCATCCAGTTTCATCAGGACCTTTGGACGAACAATTATTTTTGGTTAACACCATAAATAAGATTCAAAATTTACCACAATGGAATAATACGGCCATCATTATAACATATGATGATTCCGGGGGGTGGTATGATCATGTAATGCCACCTATTATTAGTCAATCAAGTGACAAGGCTAATGATATGCTCCTTGGTAAATCTAATTTGATGTGCGGCCATGCCCAAAAAGGATTATATAATGATAGATGCGGCTATGGACCTCGTCTCCCAATACTGATAATATCGCCATATTCAAAGATAAACTATGTTGATCATTCAATTACAGATCAATCCTCTATTCTACGATTTATAGAAGATAACTGGAATTTAGGAAGAATTGGTAATCAATCCTTTGATTCAATTGCAGGTACTTTAGATAACATGTTTAATTTTGAAATAAAAGTACAATCTACGGCAGCATCCAATAAATTGATTCTAGATCCAAATACAGGAAAAATAAATCAATGATTGGATAATAGATTATATTCGATCTTGAATGCTATCCCCACGATCCCAATTTATATAAAATTTTTTAGATAAAAGAACATTATAAGAATTGCAAATTCAGTAAGAAAATCAACGATTTTTTTAAATCGAACTTATAATATGAAACCAAATGTAGAACCAAAATGGTAAGTCCTTCCCTGATAATTTAGTGAAATACGTAGTTTTGATAAATGGTTAACTATTGTATTAATTGGAATTGTTGTTCTAATGGTTATTGCAATTGTATCAAGAATTGTCATATATTAAATATGCGAATGATAATTAAAAAGTGGTATTACAACGTCTTTTCGATTCATATAATAATGAATCCATTTTCTTCTTATCTATTAACTAATCCAGGTTTTTACATTATAAGTATATTTTTATACATATTTTTGTCATTCTATCTGGCTCGGTTCACTTAAGGAAAGCCTGTAGCTTAAAGACGTTCTATCTCCTTTATGATTTCAAGAAATAGAACATCATCTTCAGAGTATATAGGTTATGGTTTATTTTTCTATTTTTCAGAATTATCTTTAAGAAAAGCAGAGCAGACAGATTATCAGATTACTTTATAAAAAGAAATCATGCATTTTTGGAGCTGGATTCAAAAAGTACAAACCTCTGAAAATATCATCAATAAGAAAAGAAAATATCGAAGTATTCTTGTATACAAAAAGATGAGACGGCTTTAATAAAAGTTGAACCAGAGTATATTTGGATATGATTGGTTGCTATATTATTGAACCTGACGATAAAGAAATTCTTGGAATAAGCATATCCAAAGAACGAAAAAATATGTTTGTGGTAGCAGAACATTTTCTGTCAGATGTTGTAGATGATTATGGTTCACATCCGGTTTCCCCAGATGGTGGCTCATGGAATCAATACAAGCATGTAAATTCTTGTAGATAAAAACCATCACATCCACTCTCCATTTGAAAAAAGCATTATTGAAAGGGTATGCAATTTCTAAAGGATAGAACACTGAATGCTTAGATGATGATTACTTTCCTTGTAGAAAAGGAAGAAATGTAAATTAAACAATAAAAGAATTGGTTTGATTTATTTGCAGATTTTCATAATAAGGAATTAAACCTTAAGTGAACAGCGCCTTCTATTTTCTTTTTATTAAATAGAAATATGATTAAAAAACTAATAGAAATTATTTTACTGCACGATTATTTTATCGTTTTTTATTAACGTTTTGTTGGCGAATTATGACGGAAACAATGAAATTGATTATCATTGTCCTAGATGTAACATGTTTTAACTGCTTTTTGAATTATGCAACAAAGCATAGAAATAACTATTATTAAAAGAAACACAATATGTTATTGAATGGATTACTATTACCCAAATACAATTTTTATAACGCTATTTATTCTTCAAGCAAATATCCTTTTTAGTCTAATATACTTTCTAATTTATTCAATTAAATCGATAAAAGATGTACCAAAACTAGCCCATCTCAAAAATTCTCATATCATCCATTTTCCTATGGTAAGCATAATACTTCCTTCAAGAAATGAAGAAAAATACATAGAAAAATGCCTGAATAGCTTATTAGAACAAGACTATTCCAATTATGAAATAATTGCTATTAATGATTCCTCATCAGACAAGACGGGAGAAGTAATAAAAAGGTATAGCAGTATCCATCACAAAATAATCTATATTGATTCGAAACCAAAACCAGAAGGATGGACAGGTAAGAATTGGGCATGCTATCAGGGCTATCTTAAATCAAAAGGGGAACTTTTCCTTTTTACTGATGCAGACACTTCTCATTCTACACCAGCTATTTCATTAGCAGTAGATTATTTAATGTCAGAGCAACTTGATACACTTACTGCAATACCTAAGATATTAGCATATGATTTCTGGACAAAGATTACTTTACCCATACTGTGGACATTTTCAGTGGCCAGATTCTCTGCATTAAAAGCAAATAACCCTAAAACCAAGGTAGGATATTTCTTTGGAAGTTTTTTTATAATAACAAGAAAAGCATATGAAACAGTTGGCACACACAAATCAGTTAAAGAAGAAATTGTAGAGGATGCGGAATTGGGAAGACGAGTAAAAGAACAAGGTTTTAGACTGAGAGTGGTCCATGGTGAAAAATATATAAAAGCAGTATGGGCAAGGGATACCCCTACTTTATGGCATGGACTACGAAGACTTTTGATTCCATTATATAAAAAGGAGAAAGCAAAAGCAATCATAATGGTTATTGCAACGTTTGTACTACTTTTACTTCCTTTAATTATATTGCCTTTTTCAATCATAATTGCCATGGATGGAAAAAATGTTACCAAAAGTTTAATCATATTACTTATGTCAATCATATCCATCTCATTATTAGCTATAAATAATGTTTTACAGCTAAAGTATACTGTATTTCAAAATCTATGGTATGCACTAGCTTTTCCTCTAGCTGGTTCTTTTGTACTTGTTGCATTTCTTTCATCAATTATATATTCAAAACAGAAAGATGGTATAATTTGGCGAGGCAGAAGATATTCAATTAGAGAAGTAAAATCATAAAATTTCATATTATTATAGCATATTTCTGATACTAGGTCAATATAGATTTATTCCATGGATAAATTATACACCTTAACAATATTTTAAAGAGATATACCTAAAAAAGAACTAATATACTTTATTTCTATCGAGGCTTTATCCACCCATATTAAATTATATCATTATTGTAATCAATCATTTATTTAGTATAGTAAATTGGTATTATAGTTTTCAATAAAATATTTTTTTTTAATTCCCATATTTTAAAAGGCATCAAAAAATATCTGATAAATATAATCTTTTGGTAAATAACGATGCGGAATGTGAATGTCTGTTTTAACGATCTGATCTTTTTTATCAATAATTAGATTTTGTATTATTAATACCATCACATGTAGTATATCTCCAAGAACTAGTGTATCTAATGCAAGTTACATTTAAAATAATATAGAACATAATGCTTTTGCATATCTCAATCTATTTATTCAGCATTAGTTTATTCGTCATCTTCTGCGATCTATTGGCCTTCTTATAATCAATCTATTGTAAGAAGAGGAGAGATATTTTTTACTTATGATTTCCTTGACATATGAGATGATAATCTTAACAGAATAAATGAAAATAAGTAAAGAAAACCATATTCTTTTACTGAATCTTTTATTATTGTAATTGGTTACATTAGAGCATATTTTGTTCTACCAAATAGACAAACTGAGAGAATCATGAAAGTGATTGGAAAGAATTTTCATTATCATCCAAATTATTCTCAAATTTGCAGAGGAGTAAACTAATTGAAAATTACAAACAATATGTTAGATGATTATAATAATGGAGATAGCATTATCATATCAATAGATAGTATAGGAATAAAGGTAACAAACCGAGGTCAATAAATAAAAGAGAAATATCATGAAAAGAAGGAAGGTTATCTAAAGATCCACCATATTGCTGTAATTATAAGGACCAAAGAAATACTTTCTTTAGAAGTTACTTATGGAAAGATCATATATCAATGGGTTGAACAGGTCTTAAAAAAAATAAAAATTACAAGAGCGTCATTTTGACCTGGTGGAACAGGATAACAATGAAATTTTTAATATCTTCAAAAGAAAAGGATCCTATATTCAATAACGGTTAGAAAGAATTCTATCCTATCGCTCAAAAATGATGAGATAAGAAATAAACAAGTAACATTGCAAATAAATATACCGAGTAGAAAGTATTTATCAATGTCAAAGATAATGGATATGGAATAGATCCAGTATTTTTCCAAAATCATTTTCAAAATTTGCTACCAAATCAAAAGAAGGAACTGGTTGGGGACCATTTATTTCAAAAGTATTAACGAAGATTAGTGGACAGATATGGGCTAAGAATAATAAAGATGGTGAAAAAGGTGCTACATTTGAATTTAGTATACCCAAATAATAATTAAAGGTTTTGATGATTTAGTAATTTCTATAATCAAAAACAAATAATATCCGTCATTTATTTAAGCGTTCCATTTTATTAACCGACCCTTTTCTGATCATAAAAGATAAAAATATAGTAACAGCTGCTAAAATAAACATACAAAGAAATATATTATCAAAAGATTCAGCAGATGGAAAAGAAAGTGTCTTAACACTATAGGAGGTATGCATAATTGTTTGATTTGTTTGCATAAACATTCCAGCGATGGCAGGACCAATAGCAGATCCTATAAACCTAAATAAAGTATTGACACCAAAGGATATACCTATAAATTTAATTGGTGTTGAGGTAGTATTGATATTAATTTGACCTACATTTAATAATGATAAACCTGATCCTATTACTGCCAAATTTAATGCAATTTGTATAGCATTAGTATGAAGCATCAAAATACTAAAAAACCCAAAAGTTGTTATTACTGCGCCTGTCAAAATTACTTTAAAAGATCCAATTTTAGATATTATAAAACCCGAAGTGGGGCCGAATATAAGAGACATGATAGAAAATGGCAATGTCAGATATACTACATCCAATACATTTCCTCCAATACCACTAGGTATCGGGGTTCTTACTAGAACAGGTATAGTTTGAAAAATAGTAAATGTACCTATTCCCCATATAAGAATAATAATATTTGTTAACAATACCGGCTTTATAGTTATCAAATTAAGATTGATGAGTGGCAATGATGATCTTCTTTCTACAATTATAAAAATAAAAAGTGATATAAAACTCACCACAAATAAGCAAGATGGTATAAATATGTTCGATAATTTATCTTGGGAGTTTTCTGTTTGAATTAGTGTAAGAGCAAATATGAAGGATGCAATCATAACAGCCAAGATAAAAGTTCCTTTAATATCAAAATTTGATATCATATTTGACGGAACAGATATCCTTTTTTGTATACCAACAGCCTTATTAGATAAAGGAGTCAATGGATCACTTTCTCTGTTTGTAACAGGTAATTTGGACTCTATAATTACAAAATATTTGATTATAATAGTTATACTAATAACAATTGGAAGTATAGAAAAGAAAGTCATATGCCATCCAAAATTATGGGTCATATTACCTCCAATAATTAATCCAATTATTCCTCCAAAAGAGAACATAGATGCCAAAGTTCCCTGGCCTATTGCAATTTTATCTTTTGGAAATTGAGTTTGAATTATAGCAAAAACGATAGGAAATACAGACATTCCAATTCCTTGAATAATTCGAAATACAATCAACATAAAAATATTATTAGATATTGCACCACCAATTATGCCTACTATATATATTGTTAATACCATTAAAAGAATCACCTTTCTTCCATAAATATCAGATAACTTTGAAACTATTGTTGTCGAAATTAAAGCAGAAATAATAAAAGATGTGAATACCCAAGATGACATACTATAGGTTATATTAAATTCGCTAATAATATCCGGAATAGCGGGCAGGAGCATTGTTTCTACATACATTACCATGATAGAGATAGAACTTAGAATCAAGAGAAGCCTCCAAGGAGAAAAATTGGAGATCACTTGATTATGAGCCACATCATTTGCTTTTTTTACGTTTTTGTTAGGATGATCGTCTGACACATCTTGCTACCTCTATAAATAAGGATATCAAATATCTTAATATTTAAACAGTAAATAATTATACCTAGATATCGATTATTTATATAATTAAGTTTTATATTTTCAAGATAGACAATTGTTAGTGGACCACTTGCAGATTGAATTTGAATTGCTGGTTCAAGTTTTTGATTGGTTGAAAATTTAATATTTTTTTGTCCGGCATAAATTCATACCTTTTAATAGATCCAAATGATTCTCCAATTGATTGCATAAGCATGATCCCGTAAATTTATTCCGATATATATTAACCGTTATGCGGTTAATATATACAGTATCGATATCTTCATTGGTGATCACCGAATCAACTATAATTTCATCATAAATAGACCTAAGGAGTATCTATCGAGAACATTCTTTCTTTTTCATCAAGAGTTACAAAGTAGGAGTATATAATAATCATTATAGATCTTTGTCTTGATCCATAGCCCTCTTTCAGTAAATAAAGAATTTATTTAACATCATCAAAAGTGGCTTTTTAGATCAATGTGATTCATCATTTTCAACTAACACTAATTTATAAGGTATTAAAAAAATTTTTAGAATTATATTTGTATAATACTGCTTTGTTGTAATGATTCAATAAATCTTTTTTTTGTTAACTTTGTAATGGCAAGAATGTGATACAAATAGTCAATAATTTATTTGGTTTTGCTATGAATTAGATATGCCTTTAACTGTATTTTGATGCTCTGTTGCATGATTCGAAAAACAGTTAAAGATATATTCCATTTAGGGGCAGAATAAACTAATTTTCACTGTATCCGTCATAATTCTGCCAACAAAACGTTAACAAATAACGATTAAAATAATCATGCAACAGAGCATATTTTGAATCATTTAACAAAGCATATATCCCATAACTTTTACATAATCTAGCAAACAATATCAAATAGAGGTGCAGTTAACAGTTCTGTAATTGTATGCCATGTTTTCCTGTAAAATAATGCCATGTTTTCCTGTAAAATAATGCCATGTTTTCCTGTAAAATAATTATTGTATTTGTTTAGATACCATAGCATCTTCAATTGTCATTCTTAACTATGACAAGCAAGCATCAGCAAGTGGACGTATATCCATAATTAAAATCATGGTAGAGCGATTACAAATATTTTACAATTGGATGTACCTTTGTGTCTCTACACAGCTGTTAACCCACCCTTTGTCATACACTTTATATGAATTCACAAAAAACTTGACCCAGTTTTCAGTAGAATTAATTTGCCCTTTTTCTCCATATGGAAAATAATCTCGATATTCTCAATTATATAGAAAACAAGATTTAAAGAATACCTGTTCCCTCAGTAAAGATTTTCACCTTTTGTATTGTTTATTATTGTGATGTGCCAGATAAGAAAAAGAAGCTTTGTTTCTTTTTCCTTAACTTTTGAGCCGCTATATATATTATTTATTCACATATCAAAGAAAATAAGATAAATATACTAACTAATTATTAGAATTATGCAAAACAATGATGATCCAACTCCAAAAAAATATCATACAATAACTCCGTTATTAAGAGTTAAGGAAGCATCAAAATTGATAGATTTTCTCAAGCAAGCATTTGAAGCAAAAGAAACTAGGCGCAATACTCAAAAAGATGGATCTATAATGCGTGCCGAAATTAAAATTGGTGATTCTGTTATTATGGTTTCTGACTCTACAGAAGAGTGGAAACCAACAACAAGTGCACTTTATTTATACATAGATGATATTGATAAAAGATATCACATAGCATTAGAGGCCGGCGCTACTTCGTTGAGGAAACCAAAAGACGAACAATATGGAGATCGCTGTGCTGTTGTGATGGATCAATTTGGAAATCAATGGTGGATTGCAACTCATAAAGAACATACGTCCGAAGACGAATTTGATAATGAATCGAATAATTTAATGGATGAATCTCAAACCTTTAGCATATAAATTTATAATATCAAATAGTATGATATGTGACGATAACTACACAACCAAGTCCATTTATATTAAAAATATCAAAAAACATAACTTCTTTAGGTAGGTTTGCTATTGTACTTTATTTTTCTATTTTATTATTTATAAATGCTACTCAATGTTATACCCCCTGTTAACGGTTCTGTAAACTATATGAAGTTCTCTTGTAAAATAATTGTGTTTGTTTAGATATCATAGCATCTTTAGCTTGCTATCCCTAACCATGACAATCAAACAGCAGCAAGTGGACGTATATCCATAATTAAAATCATGGTAGAGCGATT
>JAICXY010000196.1 GCA_025934495.1 Candidatus Nitrosocosmicus sp. | reverse complement strand
TACAAAAATGGAAGGATAGAGTTATCCATGGAAAGAGGCGAGGGATTGTAGAAACGATGTTCTCTTCCATAAAGCGAATATTTGGTGAATATGATTATTCTATCTGATTAAAAAATATGATACAGGAAATGATGTTGAAAGGATCATTGTACAATAAGACAATATATATTTAGATAAAAAAATAGTAAGAGATTTTAATAATCACGCAACAAATCGTAAATAAATTTTAAAAAGTATTGAGAATGGATAATGCTAATTTATTGCAGAGCGGTTATATCAAATGTGATAAAGATTAAAGCATTATATTTATTTCCATATAGATACTTCATATAAAAATAAATTCCTGAGATAATAATATTCCGCCTCTTATGAAAAAATATTATTGAAATAATAATGCAATACAGAGAACAGGACATGTTTTTAATGATTATTTTCTTGCAAGAGTGTAATTAATTAGATTTGTTTTCGTGATTATAAAAAGACATCAAACTCAAGCGAAGGAATCAAAAAATTAAAGATTGTTTTAATGATTATGATTAGGATGTGTATGTACTACTTGAGTACAACATTGGCATTTATTATTAATACAATCTTCATCTGATTGGCAGCTACATGAACAATGTGTTTGAGACATTACGCTCAATTATCTTTGATATTTATTAAAGGTTATTAAAATTAGGTTTAAATAATACAATATTTATAAAATATTAATAATTATTAATAAATTATACATCAAAAAGTAATAGGTTTATGAAGTAATTAATAAAAATAGACATCAATATTTTCAACATCATTAATAATAAAATGATCATATCATAATTATTCATCAAATCTAAAATAAAGAAAAAAATAGATTATAATACTTAACTAAATAGTTTTAATTAATTATAACCATAGTGTAGTTTATTTTTTTACCATCTTCATTTGAAGACCCTCTATCGTTTTCCTTAGATCTGCGATCTGTTGTTGAAGAATTTGATTATTATTATTTACATCCTCATTTTCATAAATTGATGCTGATAATCTGTCTGTAGCAATAGAATTAGTTGGTAGTAGGAGTTTTTTCTTCCTGCCACTTGTGCTTGCTGCTAAAAAGAATGCTGTAGAGGCTCACCAATAATTATACCTATGATGATTATCATTATTACAGTATTATCTAAATGGTATCCGAACATGGATGTTCCAGAACCATAAGCACCTGCTTGTTGTACAGTAGAAATCTTTTGCTAGTTTAAGTTGTTCTTCTAGTGCAGCAGAAGATATTGTATTACTACTATATTGACTATATTAAAATATAGGGATGATCGATATCGTCATTAAAATTAACGTAAAAGTATAAACTTTGTAAACTTTAGGTTTCATTTTTATCTCTTTTCCTATATGTATTTTCTAATTTTGTAGCTGATTTACGTCATGACCTTTTGTACTATTATAATTGAGATTTATATAAAATAAAATGATTATATACTTTAGTTGCAATACACTCATTTTATTTGTTTTCATATATTCTTTTTGTTTGGTATATGAATAAGCTTTCATTGATCGCTCATCGATGGTTTATAAAAAGTAATTATTAATATAGACATTAAAAATTAATAAATATAAAACTGAAGATATTATCTCAATACTTTGGAGTTAAAAATGTGGTCTATAATATGATTTGTTATGTGATTCTTAAATTCAATGATCTTATCATCTATTTTGTCTAGACAAAAATTATTTTGTTATATTGCAATGCTTTCAACATCATTTCCTGTATCATATTTTTTAATCAGATAGAATAATCATATTCACCAAATATTCGCTTTATGGAAGAGAACATCGTTTCTACAATCCCTCGCCTCTTTCCATGGATAACTCTATCCTTCCATTTTTGTA
>JAICXY010000187.1 GCA_025934495.1 Candidatus Nitrosocosmicus sp. | reverse complement strand
CTGGTGCTATAGGCAGACCTTTCAAACCTAACCTAAAAAACAGACGCCGCATGCTTTTGGTATACTATCGTCTTTACATAACATAACTTTAGCAGGCTTTCTCTTTGATTTGGATCAAAGCAACATATGCGTAGAGATATTGAATCTATTAGTTTGTTTTTCAGATAAATTACAAACATAACGTAGCAAAACAAGGTTTTTATTATTATCAATGCTTTCTTTACTAGAAGATTCGATCGAGAATTTTTTTTGCAATTTTAAATTTGGTGATAAAATAATTATTTGGTGTATGTTTTACAACTTAAATTGTTGCTTTATCCACAATATAGAATTTTATATAAACAAGTTAACGAGAAACCTTACTTTCATATATTTGACCTAATATTATTGTCTATCCATGATTATATTTTATAAAATAAAGTAAATTCCAATATAATGTAATCTTGCAAGTTGTACAAAAGTTCAATAAGATCCAATGTGCGTAGTAGATCCCAGATAGACCTTCAAACCAATTTTACACTATTTCTATAACCTAGAACCAATCTCTTTTGATACTCTATTCATAGATACATTTCAATTAAATCGCGACCGTAAAAAAAGTTAGGAACCAGTTTGCCCTTGTGTATCAAAAGGAGAATATGCGAGGAAATAGAAAGCTGGATGAAGTGACAAACCCATTATCTTTTCTGGTTTGATTTTTAATATAATACGTTTATGCTTTGGTTTTCTATAATAATACTTTCCAAAACCTAAATATTTAAGGGCTAGTTTACGAAGGTGTTCATCTGCGCCTATTGAGGTCTGTTCAATAACTCTTCCCTTAATTGATACCATATTATAATGATTATATTGCTCTACGATTGAAATTGCTATTCTAGGATCTTTATCTATATGTTTTTTTTTAGCTGATATTTCTGAAATGTTTATCAAGATGTTATTTTGTTCATCGATGTCTACCCATACAGGAGTAACATGAGGTGATCCGTCAGTGGATAAGGTCGCCAAATAACCAAGGTTTCGACCTTTAAATAATGTAGACACGTTTTCTATAGATATAGTTTCAGAATCTCCATTAGAAGCCTCTTTATTTTCAGTATCTGAATATGCGGAATTGGTATTTGGTATTGTATCTATTATTTCCACATGATCAATAATACTCCTTTTATTTTTCTCTTCTACCATAGTAATGAATATATCCAAAGTGTTATTTAAGAAAGGCAGAGATCATTTTCTCTATAAATCTATTTTATGTATTTGCCTTTTTTTTACAAATCATCGATTTACATCTCTTAATGTTAATGAATTTTATAAAATGTTATCTTTTAACTTTAGATTCAGGCTATTTATCTCAAAATAAGTTTATAATATTCATCATACACTAAAAGTAAATATTATCAAGGATTAAATAAATATAAAATTACTTACTATTCTCAAACTATACTCGTATAAATATAAGTTTCATAAAGTGAGCATAATCCTTCCCAAGTTTGTGGATTTATATTTTTATTTCCTTCATATCCATCTTAAGCAAATCATATCTTGGAATACGGTTATAGTTATCCATGTGATATAATTTTAACATATATTTTAATCTCCATAGATTGTACCAACAAACAACTTCTTACTCATTCTCTACTTTTAAAATGATTTCAGTTTTTGATACTATATATTGAAAGTATGTCCGTAATTCCTTTGGACAATTCTCCTGTAAGCGTCAAAATAATACAGAGGATAATTAATTAAATAATCTATAAGCATTATTAAAAATAATCAGATAACAAAATGGCAATTGGTTATTATAGATCTCTTACATATTTAGAAACGACTAGACTATTTTCTGTAGATTCTATATCGATTTCTAGTTCCGATGATTCAATATTCTATAGTTTATCAGGCCTCTACAACTATGTATGACATTTTATGTACTTTCTCAATTTATTTCTGAAAATATCGCTCATAATTATGCTATACTTTTTCAATCTGCTGATAGTATGTTCCACTACTATCCTCTTTTTGTTGGAATGAATTTTGTTATACTCTTTTTCTTCTTGGGACAGCTCGTGTTGGTTTCTTTTCTTTTTGAATGGTAGTACGATGTTAGTTGTGATGGAAAGTCCTGTTCTAAGCCCAGATACCCTAGATCAACTACAGCAACTACTTGTTTAGGAATATCAGAATGATTATTCTTGTATATATCATAGTCATGTCTCTCCTTTCTTTCTTGTGGCCTATTTTGTCATGGATATAACCACGATGATTGTTAACCATAAGCTGATTTTTAACGTATGTTTTTTCTTTTTACCCGAATAGAAAGTTTTATTTCTTTTACTATCTATAGGTCTTGATTGTATCTGTTGTTCTATGTACAATCTAAAGCCATAAGCCCTGGAAAATATATATCTAATACTTTCTCTGTAGTTTTTAGCATTTTGGTTAATTGATATGTCTTTTGTGGATTGGTAAATATTTTCTAACCATATTCATTCCTTCAATCATTTGAATATCTCTACGCATATGTTGCTTTGATCCAAATCAAAGAGAAAGCCTGCTAAAGTTATGTTATGTAAAGACGATAGTATACCAAAAGCATGCGGCGTCTGTTTTTTAGGTTAGGTTTGAAAGGTCTGCCTATAGCACCAG
>JAICXY010000016.1 GCA_025934495.1 Candidatus Nitrosocosmicus sp. | reverse complement strand
TATTCGAAAAGTTTTGTTTCCATCAATGTACCCATCTTTTATAACAGGGAGTATCACCGGTTGGGGTGGAGGATGGAACGCTCTAATAGTCGCAGAATATCTCGTGTTAGGAAACAAGACATATACGGTATTAGGTATCGGTAGTCGTGGATTAATCTTCCTTTCTTATGACCTAATTTGTGAATGATATAACCACGATGATTTTTAACCATAATCTGATTTTAACAGTATGACTTTTCTTCTTGCCTGAATAGGATGTATTTCTTCTTTCTTTATTTACAGAAGTCTATATCAATTCTATCTACGTTTTGTCTTTTGTTAAATCAAACAGAAGGTTTAACGTTGTTTAAAAAAATGGTTTCTTTTGAAATGATGTTTTTTTTACAAAAATTATAATTTTGGAATTTTTGGTTTTATGATAAAAGTACCACTTTCAAATAAGATCTGTTTAGATTTTTGTTATTTTTTATATGCATTAAATTAAAAAATTAATGTCCCTTGGAACTCCAAATTTTGTATATGCAGTTTGTATTCCCATGTTGGTCTGGATTTTGATTAATATCTGCTGTTAATACCTTGCTTACCTTATTTACATGGATTCCTTTTAATGTTAATTTATGTCCTGAAAAAACTACTTTTCCTGAAGGCGTTTGCTTATCTATACATGTGTTTCCATTAATACCGTTATTGCTTGTCTTTGTGGTAAATTTGGCTGACTTGTATGGACCTTCATTTGAAAATGCTCCAAATTTGCCTTTATTGGTATAGATTAAATAGGCCTCAACTGCCACATCGCCTGCAACAGATTTTGTACCTCCAGCTTTTCCTTTAACTATTACAAAAGGATTATGATGCGAAACTCCGATTTTTTTTATCTTAAAGTCATTTACATGAAAAGATAGAGAGTTTGCCTGACCTAGAGGAACTAATGTTCCGGTTAAAAGGAGCAGAGAAGATACTATTGCTATTATAACAGTTTTTTGCTGAATAATGTTTCCTATTTTTATAATCATATTATAAATTATATATAAACATATTAACTTTAAAAACTTATTTAAGATTATTCTTTATTTTAAAATACTCTATACAAAAAATTTGATATATTCTAATGACAAAAAAAATTTTATTCAATCAGCATATATTGGCGTAGGATATGATAAAATAAATATATTTCGTATACTCATATAATAGAATGGTCAATAATAATGAAAATTATGAGGATAATAATAAGTATGCTAGCATAGAAGATGAAAATAAAAGCAATAGTGATAAAATTACGGTGCATGTAGATAAAAATGATACACGAATTTATAGAAAAGATGATGAAAATGATAACAAATTAACCACTATTACTACTGATCACGCTTTAAATCCATTTACATTTTCGATAAATATGTGGCAAAATTATGCCAAAATTTGGACCGATGTATATAGACAACTATTCTTTAAAAATCAACCAATGACAAACGGAGAATTTTTGTTTATGTATTACAGATCTGATTCTAAATCCAAAGAATAAAAGTTCAAGCGCGTCACTTTATTCTTAAAGAACAATGTCTGATCTGACTTTAAATTATGTAATGAAATAACCGATTTGGTTACATCTGAGGTATAGCCGAATCCAAAATTAGGGATGAAATGGCATTTTCTAATTTGTATTGTGAAGCATATAATAATATTAAGAATGTTATTTTGATACCTATTCTCTTATCATAGTTATTTTTTAACAAATTTGGATGTTGGTATAGATGAGTTCTAAACAAGTAGTCACGAAGATAGTCTGTATAAAGTATGCGAATATCATCAGGTTTTGTTCTCTTTCTTATTTAATATGCTCATTTAATATCTAAATAAATCCATATTTTTTTCAAAATTTATCTCCTTGAAAACATGAAAAGACTTTCAATCTTGTTTCTGCAACTGACTTTGAAGGTAACTGGTTAAATTTTGCTAAATATTTTCGATTGATATTCATGCATTGAATATATGTGAGAATTACAAGGCTGGGTATCGTACTTTATAAGCATTTAGTATTTGTTTACAAGGGCTGGAGGTTGTCCATATTATTATATAAAGATTTAAAGAAATATAGTTTATGAGTTACAATATTGAATCTACAGAAGCAAGAGTGGATTTTTCATTTAAGCGAGAATTGTTCTTTATTGTTGCTGGAGGTATAATGGGGGCTATAGTTATGGCAATACCTTTTACCTTTCCTTTTACAAAAAGTGGTTCAGGTTACGCTCTTACTTGGATAGTGTTTGGACACATAGTGGGTATACATTCGCCTGTTTATTTGACTATTGTGGCAGGAATATTGATTCATATCATTACTGGGATCACAATAGGAGTTATAGCTGGCATATTTTTGTACAAGACAAATATTCTAAATATAAGTAAACCATCAAATGGATTACGTTATGGTTTATTGGTTGGTATTCTTGTTTATTTGATTTTTGCTTTCCCAGTAGGACAATATATTCTAAATCCGGAATTTGCACACACTTTATCAAAAAATGGTACCAGTGGTTATAATAATCTTAATACCAATACTAATATACAAAGAGAAAAACAAGTAAAAAGTTTAGCCGGGCAGAGTACTAGGGAAGGAGAGAAAATGGGGTTGGAAGGAAAAAAATTGGTAGAAACAATTCCTGATAACGGGGCTACAACCTTCTCAAATATCCAATTAAATTCCGTAATCTTTTCTATTTTTATTAACATATTATTTGGGATTACATTAGGTCTATTTTCTTCTTTTTTGTCAATAAAATTTGGTGCTAGATATAGATGTCCTATATGCAATATATCATTTTCGAGAATCGATATTCTCCAGAGTCATTTAAATCTCGTTCATAATGACAATCCAATAAATAGAAAAAGAATAGTCATTCTAGGTGGTGGTTTTGCAGGAGTAACGGTATTAAAAAGTCTTCAAAATAAATTCCAATCTAATATCGACATTGATATTACTATGGTAAGTAAAGATAACTATCTGTTATTTACTCCAATGCTTCATGAAGTGGCATCTGGAATGATAGAAACAAGACATATTGTAACGCCTGTCAGAGCTTTTTGTAATAGATCGAGGTTTTACTGTGCTAAGGTGGAAGGTATAGATTTGAACAACAAACAAATTACAATTAGACCTTCGACATCGATAAGTGCTGTTTATGATAAATCAATACTAGGCAAAAGTGATTCAAAGACCTTATTGAATCCACCACTTGGAGGATTAAGAATCAATGATAGTTATATATCCAATAAAAACCTTGACGTGACGAATAATGCCATAACTACTACATTACAATACGATTATCTTGTTATAGCATTAGGAAGTGAAACAAAGTTTTTCGGGATGTCTGATGTTCAAAAAAATGCATTTACCATGAAAAATTTGAATGATGCCATATCTTTGAGAAATCATATTATATATTTACTTGAGCAAGCAGATCAATTGTTACATGTTCATACAGATACTAATAAAGATATAGATACCTATGATGATATCCAAAAAAAATTACTAACCTTTGTTATCGTGGGAGGAGGTTTTGCAGGAGTAGAAACAGCAGGTGAAATTAATGATTTCATTAAAGATTCTGTAAAAGAATATTATCATAATATTGAATCCAAAAATACAGAGGTCATAATAATTCAATCTGGTGATAGACTTTTACCTGAAATGAGTAAGCAATTATCTGATTTTGCGTATAAAAACCTATTAAAAAACGGAATAAAAGTTATTCTTAATACTCGTGTGGTTGGAGCTACATCAAATAGTGTAAAGATAAACAATAATGCCGTTATACCTACAAAGACTATTATTTGGTCTGGTGGTGTATCTCCTAACTCATTGATAACTAATCTGCCCTGTTCTCATGATAGGAGTGGAAGAATAGTTGTCGATAAATTTTTAGAAATCCCTGAATTTAGTGGTGTTTATGCTCTTGGTGATTGTGCATGTGTAACTAATCCTGATACAGGTAAACAGTATCCTCCTACAGCACAGCACGCTATAAAAGAAGGGATCACAGCCGCTAAAAATATCATAGCAGTACTGGAAGATAGAGGAACATTTGATGATCGGAAGATATTTGACTATAAAACAAAAGGCATGATGGCTAGTATAGGAAAGCGCAATGGTATAGGTAATCTATTAGGAATAGAAGTCCAGGGATTCTTAGCCTGGTGGATATGGCGCAATTATTATTTGGCTAATCTGCCTACATTGCAAAAGAAATTAAGAGTTTTGTCAGACTGGATACTAGATATATTCTTTAAACGCGATGTAACCATGCTCAAAACATTTGTTGAAGAAAAAGAAACAGAAGATATTAAAACCAATAAAACCTCTTTTATTTAAAATTTAATTATATGTTTTCTAAAATTGTGAAAAATAAAGAAATGCATTCAGTTATGTGAAAGTTCCTTTAATACAAACACAAAAATAGTATATTAAATCAATTTAAAAGTTCACAATTATAAAAAAGAAATTCGATTATTTAGTAACAATTTGACCTTTGGATTAAGAATTTCATTGTTTTACAACAAAGTGGCGTATCTAAAAAATATCTATTAAATGGTATAAGTTTGAGAAATATATTGGATTAAAGAAAAAGAAGATTCAATTCTTCCATTTATTTATGGAAAACCTTGATATGGTGCTGGAAAAGTATAAATGAACTTGGATTATGCCCCGCTTGATAGGTTTAGTAATTTCCAAAATAGTCAGTACATAGCATTTATGTTATTATACAATTATGTCAAATCTGTGAGTTATGGTTCTCTCCTTAATATTGTTGAACGACAGTAGTATTTACCAAACGTATTTCTTTCTATACATGTCATTAAAATGAACCTAATGTTATGCAGACGTTTTGACCTTGAACCATCGTTTGTATGCCTTGATTTAAAGAAAAAAATGATTATTTTTATGCACGAATTAAAGAATAACCTAGTGATCCTGCAGAAATGACCAGAAAAGAGATAAAAATTCCCAAGATGATTTCATTCAAAAATATCCCCTTCCTCTTCTCATTTGTTCATACCCAATCTCACAGTTTTATTGTATACTTCAGGATAATGATCTATTAAATTTAGATTAACCTGCAGAACATTCACATAGTCCGGAGCAAAGAAAAGCCCATTGGTTATTCTATTTCTTTCAATATTGAGATTTACTAGTGTTATCAAAGCATTTTCTTTTATTCCTGTTGATTTACTAATATTTTTTATTTGAGAATAGGCATTTTCAGGAGTTATATGAGGATCCACATTTGAAGCAGAATCTCTAGGAGCCCTTGGATGAAATAATTGTGGGGATATAAAGTGTTGTGCTATTAATTCCGAACCAATCTTTTTACCATCCATTTCAATAATGCTTCCATTTGATTGAAATGGGAGGATTAACTGTCCAACCCATACAAGAAAAACTGGATAGGCTATACCCAACACTGTTGCCATAACAATAACAATTCTTAATACTATTTGTAGATTATTGACAATTTTTTTTAATATTGTTTGTTTAGATGAATCCATATTCTCTGCAACTTATTTTATTATAATGGATAGTAACACATCGATTGCTTTGATGGCTATAAATGGAAGTGCAGCTCCTCCAAGACCATAAATTAACATATTTTTTATAAAAGTTCGTTCCAATGGTTCTGCCTTTGATTTGATTCCACTTAATGAAAGAGGGATAAGTGCCGGAATAATTATTGCATTGAAAATTAATGTGGCTAATATGGCTGTTTCAGGGCTATGCAATTGCATAATATTTAATGCTGATACTTTAGGGTTATTTTGCATGAACATTGCGGGAAGTATTGCAAAATATTTAGCTGCATCATTGGCTATGCTAAAAGTTGTAATAGCCCCTCTTGTCATCAATAACTGTTTCCCTAGACTTACGACATTTAGTATCTTCATGGGATCCGAATCAAGGTCTACCATATTAGCAGCTTCTTTAGCTGCTGCAGTTCCACTATTCATTGCTAATCCTACATCGGCTTTGGCTAAAGCTGGTGCATCATTTGTTCCATCACCTACCATTCCTATTATATGACCCTTTTGTTGTTCCTCTATTACTCTTTTGAGTTTATCCGTAGGTTTGGCTTCAGCCATGACTTGATTTACATTTGCTTCATTGGCGATGACCTGCGCAGTTAATGCATTGTCTCCAGTAATCATTATTGTGGTTATACCGGTATTTTGAACTCCAGCAAGCTTTTCTCGAATATTTTCCTTTAAGTTATCTTTTAAAACTATTAATCCAATTACTTCATCATTGATTGATACAGCCAGTGGTGTTGAGCCCATTTTTGATACTTCTTGAGCTTTCCATCTTAATTCTGATGTATTGACCGTTTCTTTTGCTGATTCGAGAATTACATCCATAGCACCTTTAAGAATTTTAACTGGATTTGATGAATTTTTTTCCAAATTGATTAATAAATCATGCACTCTGCTTTTGCTACTCTTGTCTATATTAGCCTCAATTGTTTCTATGGATAATGACTCTGATTCTTGTTTATCTATAACCACCTTTGCCCGGTTTCTAAGTTCTTGCTCTTTCTCTCTATCAAGTGATGCAATCTTATTTGGAGTAAATTCAATACCACTTATCCTTGTTTCTGCGCTAAACTCTATGGATATTGCCGATATTACTTTCTCTAAAAGGGGTGGGATAAATTTTTTTTCTTCTGCAAGATTAATTATGGATTTACCTTCATGGGTATTATCATGTATTGAAGCAGCGTAGGCTGTTTGAGCCACATCCTCTTCTGTATAATTTTGCATTGGGATAAACTCAACTGCACTTCTGGAGCCTTCAGTAATTGTGCCAGTTTTATCTAAAATTAAAATATCGCAATCGCCTGCAGCTTCTATTCCTTTTCCTGATTTTGCAATTATATTGTCTTTACTTAGTCTTGTAATACCAGCTACACCTATTGCTGGAAGCAGTCCTCCTATTGTTGTTGGCATTAATGCAACTAAGAGCGCAACCAGTGAAGCTATATCTGTATTATATCCTAAAAAGGATGCAGAAAATAGTAAAGTTCCAATAACTGTTATAAAAATAAGAGATAGGCCTGCTAATAGTATTGTAAGGGCAATTTCGTTCTGGGTCTTTGGTCGAGTAGCATTTTTAATCAAATCCCTCATTTCATCCAAATGACTTTTACCAACTTCTGCGGTTATTTCAATTAAAATATTATCTGAGGTAACTCTTGTTCCCCCTATCAGATGATCATCTTTTTCTTTAAATACGGGATTTGATTCTCCAGTTAACATTGATTCGTCTACAAATGTTTTTCCAGATATTACTAGTCCATCCCTTGGTATTATTTCCCCTGAGATTACTTTAACCTCATCACCCGGTTTTAAATCAGATGATTTTACTATTGTTTCGTTTCCATGTTCTATCTTCCTTGCTGTTACTTCTTTTTCTAATTGTTTTAGAGAATCCACTCGAGCTTTAGCCTGGGCTTCAGAAAGTGATTCTGAAAATGTTGCAAACCATACTGTGAGAATAAGAATGATAGATGTTTCAAAATAGAAAGTTTGATTCTGTAAAACAAATGTTTTGGATGTATGTGGATATAAAGATATAAAAAAAACAACCAGAAATCCTATCTCTATAGTAAACATTACAGGATTATTTTTTAATAGGTAGAGGGGGTCAAGCTTTAATATTGAATCAAGTATTATTTTGGAATTTATTATATCTTTTAGATTAGCCTTATTCTTCATGTTTTTCTTATTATTTTCATTTTTTTATTAAATTTAAATAAAGTTTTTGTCATATATATATCAAATCTTTATATTATAATGAAAAAGGCCAAATAATCAGAAAAGGAAAGAATGTTAGTGCAGGTAACAAGAACGTAATTGCAAATAGAATAGGGATATATCCGAGTAAAAAGAAGAGCCAAAGGTATTGCTATTCTATGTATATATCAGTAGTTTTTTGATGATCTATACATAAGAATATTATAAAGTAATAACTAGTTTGTTAAGGCGCGATTTCTATTTAATGTTAAATATCGTACAAAACATTACAAATATTTTATTTCTATAGATATAATGATGTCTACACTATCTCAATATAATAAATTTTTAAATAAAGATGTCTTTATTCTTTGAATGTGCTATAAGAAACCCATCATTGAAAGGGCTATAAAACATTTTCATAAGTCGATCAGATGAATAAATTGTTGCTTTTCATTGTAATAAATCTAAATATATCATGAATGAAAAATAGGGTAAATTTTTTTCTAATATTGTTACAATAAAATTGACAGGTAAATAAAAATGCATTAAAGGTAAATAATATTTATTGACTAGTAAAATGTGAAATAATTACAATGAAAAAAAGGATATACAATTTCGATATTATTATTACAACTATTATTTTTATGATTACATCATCATTATTGATTTTTCCTACAATTTTCTTGCCAGTTATGGCCAGTAGTCACAATTCAAATGTTCCTCATAAAGCCAAGCTACAATCGTCAACGATACATCTATCAAAAGTCAATCAAAAACCCATTTTTAATGGGGCAAATAATACTAATGATAGAGTAGTAATTATAACCTTCGGAGATGGGTATCAGAGTCAATATACCTATGCTAAACCCGTTTTAGATAAGTACGGCTTTAAAGCCAATTTCTTTGTAACATGCAACAGGATAGGAACAAATTCACATATGACTTGGCAGGAAATAGAGCAGCTGTACAAGGAAGGACATGTTATAGGATCGAAAACGATGGACTATGGGACTAAAGCTATGCAAAATAAAGATCTAAATCATTTATCTACTGCAGACTTAGAATATGAAGTGAGTCAATCAAAACAATGCCTTTTAAATCACGGAATAAATACCACATTTTTTGCAGTTCCTAAGAACATTGCAAACGATAATGCGACTGTAATAAACACAATTGCCAAATATTATACCCTAGCCATAAATGGTCATTCTAATTTGATGTATTTGCATTGTGATGGATGGAAACAAAGTTCAAATCAAACTGACTGCAGAACTTATTCTGATGATGGAACTTTAACATTTGCAAATAGATATTCTATTAGAGAATGGAGTATGCAACATTTAGGACATGGAAATTCATTTGGCGATTCACAAATGTTTGAGAAATTTGTTGCAGAACTCAATAGCCAAAATAAATTCAACCAAAATGGCACTGTAAACGCAATACCTATAATAGGATATCACCGCATTGTAACATATCCTGATTTAAGTTATAGTACTGTTTCTTCTGATACCACTTTGAATTTATTTAATGCTGAAATGAAATATTTGCATGATAATGGTTTTAAAGTAATAACTTTTTACAATCTTGGATATGATGATAAAGCGAATATATTTTTTATAAAACAATAGATTACTATATATGTGAATCAAGATGGTAAAATAATCATCTTTATTTTTTTTTTGTTTATCATTCAACCGATCTTCTTCTTGATACCGTAATTTTCTTTATATTTATTTATATCAATGAGTTTCATTAGATTATAATAATGGTAAAAAGTAGATGTACTTTGACAGACTATTTTTATTTATTAATGCTTGATAAAAAACGTCCTTCTATCGTATAGAATTTCATTTATTGAGAACTTTAACCTTGATTGTAGTTGAAAGGTGAAGAAACACTAATGACTGCTTCTTTGATTTGGATGATGCGAGTTTGTCAACAATCTATTTTTGGATTCAAAATATTAAGCAATATTAGTTAAAGGCAAGATAACTTGAATGTTAGGTACATCTTTATCGTATTCCTTGAAATTTTATTTAGGTTTTGTAACATTAAACATGCCCATCCATCCCTTCATTGTAAATTCGGTTTTATGGGAGTGGAACATGTACATGCCCGGATAATCATACTTAAATTCAAGTATCCCTCTGTCCCCTTGCATTAGCGGTACTATATCACTCTTATAATCGGGTTTCAAAGAAGTGCCTGATGGATAATAGCTAAATAGATTCCCATGAAGATGGAAATTATTCAGAGGATCAAACTCCAGCATATTTACCAGATATATGCGATAAGGTTTTCCAGTTACAAGATGAATTGGGTGGTCTTGATATTCAAATGCAACTCCGTTTACTGTATATACTTGATTATTATGTTGAAAATCCGGTAAACCGGTCCTTAACTCTTTTACTGTGGGTAATCTGTCAACGCCCTCCTTTGTATAATTTAGATCATAGCCATTCATGAGCATTACCATCTCTGTCATTTGAGGTCTTGGCGTTTTTGGATCTATAATCATCATTCCATACAGACCTTGATTGATATGCTGATCAACCGGATCTACATGACAGTGATATGGATATACACCAAATGGCTTGGCAACAAATGAATATGTATATGAATGACCTGGTTTGACCATTCCGGAATCACCACTAGCTCCTGGAACTCCATCCACCGATCCTGCGTGAATGGAGTGCATATGAATAGAGTGATAATGCTTGCTGTCATTACTGTTTACCAGCGTAACCTGAACGTGATCTCCTTCTGTCATTCTCATAGTTGGTCCTGGAATTGATTCATTATATGTCCATGCACTAAAAGTCAATCCAGTATTTGAAATTGGAACAACTACATTTTCTTTAGTTATGATTGTAAATTGTCGTAATGTTGTTCCATTTTTTAAAATGGTTACATGTCCGCAATTAAAATGTGTAAGATATGTAATTGCATTTGTAGGTGTATGTTGATCGGCAGCACAGTTTTTTAGTTTATCATAACTTTGTACAGAAATAGGAGACAGTTTATTGTTACTGCTGTTGCTTTTATCTCCAATTGATGGTATAAAACTATTAATCGAATAACTTGATCTTATCATAGAATGAAATGATTCGCCAGATAATATGATAAATACAAGAGCAATTGCAATAATGATGGCGAAACTACTAAATGGAACATTACCATTATCCTTTGACAAGTTTAATGTATGTTAATAATTGAAGTATATAAACTATGGGATCTTTATGACTGTTGATTTATCTTTTATGTTACTAATAACTAAAAAATAGTAAAAGATTATAAAACAAGTTCCTCTTAAAAAGATACATAAAATAATTAGGTAAAAGAATTATTATAATTTATTTATGAATGTTGAAAATAATTAATATATGTTATAATAAGCCTTCGTGATGATGGTTCTTAATCTATCTTGCCAAGTTCCAAATAGATTTAATCAATCTATTATATTTTTTATCTTTTACATGGAAAATAATCGTTATCTTATCATTGTTAGTCTATTCTTGATTATTGGATTCAGAGTAATTAAGAGATGAGATTTGTTTATAATGAGTCTACTTTAGGGCTTTTTATCCATTGTTCATGCTGTTTTTATTTGGTGGAAACTTCTATTTCAAAATCATTAAAAAAATTACTGTGATACTTTTATGTAACATATTTTTATATGAAAGATCTTTTTAGAAAAACTGATCGGTATGCAATCTTATATCATCCTCCTCTTCTTTTGATCAAAATCTATTTGTACTACCTTATATCTCTTGCAAATTTAAACATTTGTTTGTTTTTTGTTATTGTTACTCTCTTTGATATAATTCCATATATCTATTTATAATTAAATTCATGTATCTATTTTCCTGTATTGTTATTATCATGTGATAATATAACATATTTTTTTGCATCCTTTTTATACAAGACTGATTATCATGTTCATATTACTCTATATCAAAGTTGTTTATGTTGTGATAAAGGTACGAACTTTTTTTCTCTATCAGAAGTATTGAGTCATTATATTATTTCTTTATACTGTATTTAATAAATAAATCTAAAGATAAATTACTTTTTCATTATTATTCGATATTGTTATCATAAGAGAGCATTATTATTTATTTTACTAAAATGAGTTGAAATAATTAAAACTCTGATTTCATTACATATGTATCGTCTGCTAATTTGTATCCTAACTTTTCATAAAATGGCTTATTCTTTTCTGAACAATATAGTAATACCTTTTTACATTGTTGTATTGTTTTAGCGTTATTAGTAGTATAGCTTATAATTTGCCGCCCAATTCCTAACCCGTCATATCCTTTTCTTACAGATACATCTTCTATGTAGCCTACTCTCATACCTTTATTGATAAATTTGGGTTCGATAAGTAATGTAGTTGTTCCAACTATTTTTTTCGTTGTGTCATCTTTTGCAACAAATATTTTATGGAAAGGATTTAATTTTATTTCTCTTAATATTTCTTTAGCACTTTCATTATCAATGTCGGGTGGAAGTAAATTATCCAAGACTTCTAAAAATCCTTTATCTATATCATCATATTCTATTTCCTGTATGGTTACCAAATACCAAAGATATTGTTGATATAGAATATTAATTTTGGCAAGAACAATTTTATGAAATATGGTGGTTAGGTATCTACTATTTTAAAAAATCCAAATAATTGATGTAGCATTTTGTTCTTTTATTTCATAACTGCTTTGTTGTATGATTATATTATCGTTATTTGCTACCGTTTTAGTGTTAACAAAAGGTTGTAAATAGTCATTTAAATTTGATTGTCTAGAAAGCGGTGTATTTTTAACTGTTTTTCGAAATATGTAACAAAGCATGTTTAAACATATGATAAAATATAGTTTGATTTATTATTTTAAAACCTTTTTTAAATCTTGTACTTTATCTATACATGGACTTTGCGGAATTAGATGATAAAAGAAAAGAGCATTTTTTGGGTGGTGGAATAGAAAAACAACAAGAGCAAAGGAAAAAGGAAAAGATGACCGGATTTGAAAGGATTGCTATCTTATTTGATCCAGAAAGCTTTGAAGAAATTGACCAGTTTGTAACTCATGATTGTCAGGATTTTGGAATGGCGGATAAGAAAATTCTTGGTGATGGAGTCATTACTGGCTATGGAACAATAGATGGACGTCTTTTTTATTCATTTTGTCATGATTTTACTGTTTTTGGCGGATCCCTTGGATTACATTTTGCCTATAAAATTTGTAAAATAATGGATCTTGCTTTAAAACAAGGTGTACCTATAATCGGCATAAATGATTCTGGAGGTGCAAGAATCCAAGAAGGAGTGGAGAGCTTGGGCGGATATGCTGAGATATTCCATAGAAACGTTAAGGCATCTGGAGTTATACCTCAAATATCGTTGATAATGGGTCCTTGTGCTGGTGGTGCGGTTTATTCTCCTGCCATAACTGATTTCATAATCATGACAAAATCTGCATACATGTTTGTAACCGGACCTGAAGTTGTTAAAGAGGTCACGAATGAAAATGTTTCATCCATCGAACTTGGAGGTGCAATTATCCATAACCAAAAGAGTGGGGTTGCACACTTTCTGGCAGAAGATGAGATAGACTGTTTTAATATTTTAAGAAAACTTGTTTCATTTTTGCCTTCAAATAACTTAGAAGAACCACCAAAAATATCGCCAACCGATGATCCTAAAAGAAAGGGAGAGGACCTCAATTTGATACTTCCCTCAGATTCGCGCAAACCATACAACATGGATAGAATAATAAGAACGATTGTAGACGATGGAGATTTCTTTGAAGTTCAAAAGTTCTGGGCAAAGAACATAATTATTGGATTTGCAAGATTAGATGGTAATTCTGTAGGAATAATAGCAAATAACCCGGAGGTTTTAGCTGGCGTACTTGATATCAATTCATGCGATAAAGCAACAAGATTTATAAGATTTTGTGATTGTTTTAACATTCCTCTAATCACGTTGGTAGATGTACCTGGATTTCTACCTGGAACGGATCAAGAATGGGGAGGCATTATAAGACATGGTGCAAAATTTTTATATGCATTTTCTGAATCATCTGTACCAAAACTTACAGTAATTATAAGAAAAGCATATGGAGGTGCATATTGCGTGATGAATAGCAAGCATATAGGCGGAGATTATAATTTTGCATGGCCAAATGCAGAAATAGCTGTAATGGGAGCTGATAGTGCATGTAACATTATTTTTAGAAAAGAAATTTCCAATTCTCAAAATCCTGAAAAAAAAAGAACAGATCTAATAATAGATTATGAGAAAAAGTTTTCCAATCCATATATTGCGGCATCCAAAGGATACATTGATAATATTATAGAGCCCAAGGACACACGAGAAAAATTAATTTCTGCTTTAAAATCAATATATAAAAAAAGAGAAGAACTACCAAAAAGAAAACATGGCAATATTCCAGTTTAACTAATAATAGATTTTTAATAATTAGCAACTTAATAATTTTTAAAAAGAAATTAAAACCACACTTCCCCAATTAAAATATAAATATTAAAATTAAGTATTTAATCTGTAAAATTTTATATGCTTAATTAAACAAGAAGTTTATTTTATTGAGGTGCAATTAAAGTTCATTCCATATTCCTTTTCTAATTTAGAATATTTGACGTAATTAAACTTTAATTCTAATTTGTTTTTAATTCTACGTTTGCAAAAAGTTCTCATAGCTAACAGGGGGGAAATTGTTATAAGAATAGCAAATACTTGTAAAAGATTAGGGTTTCTTCCTTGTGGCATATATTCTAATGCAGATAAAAATGCACTTCACATAAAATATTGTAAAGAAGCACTAAATATTGGTGGAAATTCTTCGATTGAAAATTACTTGGATATGTACAAAATAATTGATGCCGCAAAAAAAATGGACTGTAATTTGATACATCCAGGATATGGTTTTTTATCGGAAAAATATGAATTTGCTGAACTGTGTATCAAGGAGGGACTTGTCTTTATTGGGCCTTCGCCAGATGTATTAAGAATTTCAGGTGATAAAGTAGTAGCAAAAGAAGTAGCTTTAGCTTTTGCACCTGTAGCAGAGGGAAAAGAAGTATCTAGTGTAGATGAAGCATTGAAACTTGCTAATAAAATTGGATATCCTGTAATTTTAAAGGCAACCAAAGGAGGGGGTGGAAAAGGACTACGGGTTATAAATACTCCCTCTGATCTAATGGAGTCTTTTATTATTTCTAAAAAAGAATCTACAACAAGCTTTGGCTCTGATAGAGTATATATTGAAAAATATTTACAAAAACCAAGACATATAGAGGTCCAAATACTTGGAGATAAATTACATGTTATACACCTTGGAGAACGAGAATGCTCTATTCAAAGGCGTCATCAAAAGCTAATTGAAGAGACTCCTTCTCCTGCTTTGACTGAGGAAACCAGAGGGGTATTGACAAAAACAGCAGCTGCAATTATGAAACAAATCCAATATGATAATGCAGGCACAGTAGAATTTCTTTTTAAAGATGGGGAATTTTACTTTATGGAGATTAATTCTAGAATTCAGGTCGAACATCCTATAACAGAAGCCGTTACTGGAGTAGATATAGTAGAACAACAACTTAATATTGCCACGGGCAGAGGATTACTACTAGAACAAGACAAGATAAAGACCAAAGGACATGCGATTGAATGTAGAATTAATGCAGAAAATCCATTCACATTTGCCCCATATCCAGGGCTAGTCAAACAATTTCTTCCACCAAATGACAATAATATCAGAATAGATAGTTCTCTATATTCTGGATATACTATATCTCCCTTTTATGACTCATTGATAGCTAAAGTAATTTCTTTTGGAGAAAGCAGAAAAGAGTCGATAGAGCGAATGAAGAATGCACTTCTCTCATTTAGAATTTCAGGAATTCCTTCTACCATTCCATTTCATATATCTGCTCTAAACGATAATAGATTTTTGAGTGGATCGTACGATACATCTTTTATTAACAATCTACGGTATTACTCGGATAAAGACTGTGAAATAGCAGCTGCAATTTTTGTTCACCTGCCAAAAAGGATTCATTATCTTCAAAAAAAAGGTAAGAATGATCCTTGGCTTGAGAGCAAATATAGATCATATTGTAAAACTGATGGAATGTTTTATTGTAATAACACCATGAGATGGCTTAAATGAAGATCAAAGTCAATGGAATAGAATACGATGTAGAGATCTTTGGAAAAAAGTCGATTATAAATAATAAAGAAATAATGATTGAAATAATGGATGATAAAATTATCTTTGGGAATAAGGAATTTTATCTTGATTTCTATGAAGAGGGGGAGAGAGAATCATTACTAATTATAAATGGAATGGCTTTTATAGCATCCAAAAAATCTGTGGATGCCCAGATAATCAAAGAAATAAAGGCTCCTATAAGTGGTGAAATCCTAGATATATTAATCCAAAACAAATCCGATATAGAAAAAGGACAAGGTCTTTTTATTTTAGAGGCAATGAAAATGTACAACGAGATTAAATCCCCTGTGAATGGAAGGATAAAAGATATTCTTGTACATAAGAATCAATCAGTAAAGTCCGGTGAAATTATAATGCTTTTAGAATAGTCTACAATTTTATTTATTTTATAGATTATCAATTATATTTGTAATATTTACATTTTAATTTGCTGATTGCGATCAAGAGATGTTCCATTCTTAAATTTTTCTAATGGTCCTAATTATGCAAGATCTTATCTATTCCGGTACCTTGATATCATAACCGCGATACAAATATTATTTTATTTTAAAGTATAATTAATATGGTAGTTATCAAATTAATAATGGACTTGAGCATATATGGTATTTCCAACCCTAAAATAATTCTTGAAAAAAAATTAGTTATTAAACAAACTAAAATGTATATTTAACATGATATAAGCAAACAACATTCAATACATTCTATATTTCTTTATTCTAAAGGGATTTCCATGATTTTCACTATTGGGCATTCAAATCGTTCTTGGGATGATTTTCTCTCTATCCTAAAGCATTATGATATTTCTTTTCTGGCTGACATAAGGCGCTTTCCCGGCTCCAGATTATGGCCACAATTTAATAAAAAAATAATGGAAAAAGATCTTTCCAAACACAATATAAAATACTTGCATATTGAAAAATTGGGGGGAAGGCGGAGTGGAAAAAGAAGTGGTAATGCTGCTATATCTGAAAACAGGGAAGAGACTCATAATAATTATGCTTGGGAAAATAAAAGCTTTAGAGCCTATGCAGATTATATGTGCTCGCAGGAATTTGGAGAAGGTATTGAAGAACTGCTTTCACTTAAAGAACAAGAAGAAGAAACGAAATACAACAACATAGCAGTCATGTGTGCTGAAGCATTACCGTGGAGATGTCATAGAAGATTGATAAGTGACTATCTTTTGGCTATTAAAAATGTTGAAGTATATGACATTATGGATATTTCTCATAAATCTGTCCATAATCTTACTCCCTTTGCATGTGTAAAAAATGGAATTATTACTTATCCTTCAAAAATAAATAACTAAATTGCATGTAAGGTGTATTGTATTTTATATGCTAAAATCAATCAGTTTGTCTATGATCCTTAAAGTAGAGTTTTACTTCAAAGTTTGAGAATTTGCCATAATTCCCAATAACAAAAATACTCAAATTAATTGCAATGTATATTTACCGGAGGCACGGATGTTCTGGAGCCTATTTTCGCTAAATCCATAAAATGGGAAAATTTTGTTTTATTGGATTATATTGTTATGTGGACTTTTAGTGTTTAATATGAGTTGTTATTGTCATGCTCTTCTCTTCTTTTTGTCATAAAGTTGTCGGATATAATATGATGGTAATAGAATTTATTTAGATTATATGATTATTTATTTTAAATTATAGTAGTAATAAGAATGATGGAAATTAAACAAGTAACTCTTGAAGGCAAATATGTTCTTCTTTCTCCTCCATCAATTAATGATTTAGATGGATTATCATCTGCTGCACAAGATGGAGAGATATGGAATATCCCTTATGCTTTATTTCCAAAAATTAGCGAAATGTCAAAATACTTGCAGGATTTGCTGAAAGAAAAAGAACAACAACCAACCAAAACGATTTTACCTTTTATAATAACACATAAACGATCAAATAAAATAGTTGGAACCACTCGTTTCCTAAATATTGATTATGAAAATTACCGTGTTGAAATAGGTCATACATGGATTGCTAAATCTTTTAGAAGAACAGCTGTTAATACTGAATCAAAGCTTTTGATGTTACAGCATGCATTTGAAAACTTAAATTGTATTGCAGTTGAAATTAGAACAGACCTGCTTAATATAGTATCAAGAAAAGCTATAGAAAGACTAGGAGCAAAACAAGATGGTATCCTAAGAAATCATAAAATCATGAGAAATGGGAGAATTAGGGATACTGTTTGCTATAGCATTATTCAATCAGAATGGCATCAAATTAAAGAGAACTTGATAAGAAAACTTATCTATTATGATAATAATTACCATGTTGCCTAACTCAATCTATTTGGCTGGCATCGAAATAATAATTATTTGTGATTGATTGGCCTTCATGTAATAGTTCACTTGCAAAGCGTGATGAAATCCTTTTCTCATATGATTTTTGGATTCATGTTTCAAATTGGTAAAAGAGATGACGATAAAGGTATCGTTGTATAACTTGTTTGGAAGAATATAGAGTAACAAAAATGAAATAACTTAAGGGGGACGAATTACGCAACAAAGCAATAATAATTACAAAATGAATAGCATTAGTGCATAGCATTCATATTTGTTTCCACATCATAAAAGAATATTCTTCATCATATTATAAAATACATTTTGTTTTAATTGACAAGGATCTATAACATTCATTATGATAAACATTAAACTAAATATTATAATAAGTAAAAGAGAACTATTTTAAAATCGATAGATATTCTAAATGAGAGATATTGTTAGATTGTATGATAAGGTAGGTCATATATAGGTTGAAATATTCTCACCTACTGTGACCGACGTATATAGAATATCCGCTGTAACTTTGATAATTGAAAATATGAAAAGATCATGCGACTTTTACTCTCGAATACCCGGTTTTAAATTAGTATATGGAGGTTCACCAAAGGATACTTTTACTACTTATCTGATTGGGTATGATTATCATACAACATGTTTAAATTTGGAATTAAATTTAGGTACCTATATTGGTGATTCCAATAGTGATTTTAACAGAAGACATTTTGGAAGAATAATTTTTCAAACTGATGATGTAGATAAACTGTATTCATATTTTAAAAGTAGTAAAGAAATCTCAGATGTCGTTGTATTCGAAAAAGAGCCCAAAGATGCATCTTGGGGAGAAAGGTATTTTCATATAAGAGAACCAGATGGGTATCAATTATCATTTGCAGAGCTTTTAAAGCAAAGAAAAAAAACTGTTAATGATTAATAGATATATTCGTTACATATAAATACATATTTGTATCTAGCATATGCTTTTTGCAATCTGAAATAAGGAATTATTTATAATATTTTATATTATCTATAGAAATAGAGTATTTTTCTACATGAGGCTCCGTGTCTCCAGTAATTGGTTGATATTATTAAGATGTTTTCATTCGCGATATATTCCATTATACAATAATATCTCAAATGGACGTGATAGATGATACACAATCCTTATTGCTATATAGATCAGATTTGAATAATTGGCAAGATAACAGTATATACAGGAGACACAAAACTGGATTTAATTTTCCATATAATATCTATATTGTATTTTTCCATCAGAATTAAGAACTGCTATAGACGCAATGGCTTATACATTTTATAGGGATACACCATTTGAGCATCATTTTATATTATACGGTGAAGGGTGAAGGCGGAAACGGAAAAAGTGTATTTACAGGTCTACTAACAGCCTACATGGTGAACAAAATGTTAGCAATGTTCCTTTGGCGGCAATAACAAATAACACATTTGCTCTAGCGGATTTAGAATTCAAAGATGTTAATATTGATACAGAACTTTCAAATGTTGGTGCAAAAGACACTTTAAATCTAAAAAACTAACAGGTGGGAAAAGACAGCCAATTAGAATTGAAAGAAAAAATCAACATACTTGTGATGCATTGATACATTCAAAGCTATTCTTTAACACAAATAAAATAGCGACATCAGTAGATCACACCGATGCATATTTTAGACGAGAGGCTCTTCTTAGTTTTCCAAATACCTCTCAAGGAAAAATGGATGATCCTAATACCCTAAAAAATCTAAAACAAGATCTTCCTGGAATCTTTAATGAGATTATGATATCTTTGAGAACGCTTTTAAAAAACAATTAGATATACATTAATAAAAAAACCATAGAAGATAAAATATTAAAACACGAAATATCAGCTTATCCTGTTAAATCATTTATTGATGAAGTAGTTGATGAGACATCAACATGTGAAGAAAGTATTACTAAAGATGAGTTATATGAGTTTTATATAATGTTCTGTAATAAGTATTCAATCGCTAAAAAAATCAAAAGAATCTTTTGGTAAGGATTTAAAGAAATTGGATTATAAAGATGGAAGAGAAAGTAGAGGTGAAAGAAGAACTCTTTGGTGCGGTATAAAAATAAAAGATGAATATATTAGAGCACTTGTTTTAAGGCAACAACATCCAACTACTCTTTCTGCATAATTTTATTATCGCGCTAGAGCGAATTTAATTATACGATAACAATATAATCGTCATGGTTGTCATGGTTTTTTTGTTATATCTGTCATTATAGTATACCTCTTAATAACGACTTCCTTATCCCTAATACCAAATTAAGCCATTTTTAAATTTAAAATTAAAGATAAATGATATTTAGGAAAATGATTTCGTTAGATAAATTTTTCATCCTTAGATAAAAATAGTCTTTAACCATGACAACATGACGGAATTGATTAATAAAAAACAACTCCATAATAAAAAGATCTAGAAATGATCTATCAAATAATTAATTCTGAATAACTTATTGAAACTGTTTTTTTATCATTTCCATGAACTCTGCATCTGTCATATCTCTTTTTGCTTGGATTGCTGCAGAAGCATCATTGCCCACAGTATATCGAAGTTTCGGTTTTTCAGATGTTATTGAACTTAATATTATCTTTGCAACTTCTTCTGGTGGAGTAGAAGTTGATGTATTATTCACCATCGAGTTAAAATGATCTGCCAACTTTTGTGTAAAGGAGAAATATGGTGAATTAGGATCTAAGGCTTTCTTTCCCAAGATACTAGAGTTAATTATGTTGGTTCTGATAAAGCCTGGTTCGATAATTATAACTTTAATTCCAAAAGGCTCCAATTCATACGCCATCGATTCGCTCAGCCCTTCCACAGCAAATTTGGTGCTATTGTATGCAGATAAAAAAGGAACACCCATCTGACCTCCAACTGAGCTTATATTAACTATAGCACCACCATTGTTTCTCATCCTCATTATTGGAAGAATCCTTTGAGTTACCCTTACTATGCCAAAGAAATTTGTTTCAAACTGTGCTTTTATCTCGTCTATTGTCAAATCCTCAACAGACCCAAAAAGGCCATAGCCTGCGTTGTTTACAAGCACATCGATTCTTTCTTTTTCCCGAACTATCTTATCGACTGCCTTTTTGATAGATTCATCATCATTAACATCAAGTTGAACTATCTGTAAAGGCAAATTTTCTCTATTGGCTATTTCTACTATATTTTTAGATTTTTCAAGGTTACGCATAGATGCATATGTATAAAATCCTGTTCTGGCCAAAAGTAGATCCGTTTCAAAACCTATACCACTTGAGCTACCAGTCACAAGAGCAACTTTTTGTTCTTGCATATATACTAAAATCAAAAGCACTGATTATATAAATTCAAAAGCAACTTTCTAATCAATGTCCTTTAGAATATAACTACTTAACAAATCACCCAAATTCTCTTTTGACTTGGAGCAACTTTATATTTGATGCAGTTTGATAGTTTTGGAATTTATTTGCTATTTGGTATAGATTTTTTAATTACCTATTAAGGTTTAATATCAAAATTAAACAGTAACTTGTTGTAATTTAATTTTACATAATAAGATTCTGCTATCTTTTGTAGGTTAGTTTATCTGTTAATTTGACATGGTTTAAACAGCATAATAATCGTTTGAGTTCATCATTCAAAGGGGAGAATTTTCTCTCTTTCCTTTGGAAATACTAGTTATCTTTTATAATTTACGATGTAAAAAGAACGAATTTCAAACACTTATCCTTTAATTTATAAAATAGCTAATTATTGATACCAATAAAACAATATCATGTCATTCTGAAAACTAGTAATCCATGGTGAAAGCGCCACTACCATCTAGTTCTGTCGGCTAACGCTCAAGGGAAGAGAGTAATCCTCATCTTCCTTTGAAAAACATATAGCTTTAAAGAATTCATTATCAAAGTTATTTATTTACTAAAATTACAATTTCTTTTATCTAAATGTTTGAGAACGACTAAAAGTATATACCTTATCCATTTGAAATTCCGGCATGGTTGTCATGGTTATTTTATTAATTTAATAAACCCAGATGAAAATATTAACGAATCTATTTCTATTGGAATCGAATTTAGTCGATTTGTTTATCTTCTATGAAGATTTTTAATCCTTAAAAAAGTTCGTTAATAATCTTTTTCTCAATTAAACAAAAAATTGCATTTACCCTTGACAACCCTGACGGATTAATTTGTTTCTATAATATAAATTAAGTTTTACAAAATCATAAGAAAATTGATTACGCTGATATGGCTGCAGATAGCACATTTTATATTTCAAATCATTCGAAGTATTTTGGTAAAGTTAGAGATAAATCAATGAATTTAAATTGAAAGTGAAAAACAATGGAATAGAATCAGCAAAATTAATTCGATAGGACTTTTGCGTAATTAGCACCATTAGAAAAATTTCTAAAAAGATAACAAATCTCAATTGCAATCTGCTAGTTAAAATAGAATATTATAAAATATCATTAAGAATATATAAAATTTTTATACGTGTAGAATTATACAAGAGATTTAATATCTATCTTAATTTGCCATTTGCTTTTTCTGTCTACTTTTAACTGCGGTCAAAAAATAACCAAAATCAGTAGAATCAATTGACAACACCTCAAGGTTATGTTCCTGAATTTTTTTACTTAGCTGCGATGGTTGGTATAATTTATCTCCAGTATGAAATAGAGTTTCATAAAATTTTAATCGCTTTCCTCTAGGTGTATTTGGATCAATCTCCAGATTTATTATCTTTCCTCCTGGTTTTAATACTCTTGATTTCGTATAAAGCAGCATCTTGGTTTCGAAAATGATGGAATGAAGCGCTTGCTACTACCTTATCAAAATAATTGTCTGGCAAGGTATGTTCTCTACTTTTCCTACTACGAATTTAATATGCTATCTACGTGCTCTACCATACTCTACAATGTTATGGTTTGGCTCCACTATAACAACCTCTTTACAGTTTTTAGTATGAATCGAGGTCCATGATTCTTGTAATATTATCTAATAATTTCTTCAATTAAGTATCCTAATAGATAAATAGTCAAATTTAGTAATATTGTTTGTTGAACCCATCTACCTACAGTACTCAAACCCTCTTAGTTTTAGCTAAAATGTGATTGAGCCCAATTAGAATTAGGTTCCAATCATAACAGAATTAAGATATGATATGAATTATCTAAATCTATTTACAGATTTCCATAACAATGAATTAAAATTACTTAAGTGGAGTTCATATATTGATTATTTTAATAATAGTGGCGATAGACAATTAAATTAATTGATTCGTCTAACAATAACAATTTAATGTCTTTATATAACTTTATGTCATTGTATTTCAATGAAAAACAATCTCATCGACAACACCAATTCAAATAAATTTAAACTCGCGCTCCTGTGCACAATTTTTGGAATTGCTCTATTAACATCATCGTTACCTTTGAACACTACTTTATTTGCCCAAAGTAACAGCACTAGCAAATCGAAATCCTTTGATCACAACCAGACATCATTTAAAGCAAACTCCTTAATAAAAATTCCACCTCCTTGTCCCCCCAACTGTCCTCCACCTCCACCTCCTTGTCCCCCCAACTGTCCTCCGCCAAAATGCACTCACTCGGACATTAGAATATGCCCACCACCAGGAGGTTTTACAAGAAGTCCTTACTAGAAGCCAATTTCTTTTTTTTACAATATTTTTTTATATTTTTTTATATATTCTAAATTCATAGCGGCTGTCTAATCAACTATAGTAGATAACAACAAGTTCTTTAATGAACTGCCGAAATTATCTGTGATTAAGAAAAATGTCAAAAAAGGCTTATCCACCTACAATAGTATTCGTATTAAATGGTTTATCTTTTATATGCTTGTTTTATCGCAATCCATAATCAAGATTTAACTATTGTGAATGATTTCATTTATTATTATGACAATATAAAATAATTTTACAATGTCAAAATTAAAATTGCTATATTTATAAATTTGTATTTATTAAATACAATTTATTTGGTTTCCTATTTCTGTATATTTGATTTCTATTGTTATAGGAGGAATAATATCATCTAATATCTTTGATGGAATTCAATTAGTTTTTAGTCAAGGCAATAATTCATCAATAGGTATATCCAAATCAGTGATGTGTCCTAATGTTGCTACTACTGGTCCTACTTATACTGGTTCTGATGGTTGCCCAAGACCATGTCCATGTCCCACAAACACCAATAATGTTCCACCAGGCTGTCCTTCAACAATCATCATGAAGCACAAACATTTCCTTGCCTATAAAAATAAAATCTAATAAATAAAAACATTTATTTTTTCGTTCATTTGTTTAGGCTATCAATATTTTTTACCTTTTAATAAAATAATTTCAATTCTTTCCTCAAAGAAGTATAGACGAAAATTAGATAGTAATAAGAATTACTAATAAAATAAGATATGAATTTAATTTTCCAATTAATATTTAACAATTAAATATAAATATTCATTATGGCAAATATTGTAAACAACATAGATCTTGATAAAATTCAAAAGACTATAGAGGCAGGACAAAAAGATAACCAGTTTTTAAAAAAGCCAGTAAAACTACAAGGAGAGTGGAATTTTGATATTCAAAAAGGATATCAATTTAAAACTGAATTATCATACGAACAAGGAAAGCAAATAATAGAAATAGATTCACCATCTCTTTTGGGAGGAAATGGTAGCAGATTAGGTCCAATGGGTTACTGTGTCGCAGGAATAACATCATGTTTTATTGCAACATTTGTAAGCATTGTCTCAAGTCAAGGAATTAAACTTGAAAAATTAAATGTAAATGCAGAATACAACATTAATTTTGCTAAAACATTTGATATTGCAGATGAACCAATTACGGAAGGAATCAATTTTGAGATTGATGTGAAAACTGCTGGTGATAAAGAAGTAGATAAGCAAAAGCTACAAGAAATTGTAAAAATGGCTGAAGAAAGGTGTCCTGCAATATACAGTATGAGTCATGTTATAAATGTAAATGCAAAGATAAAGTAACAGGATATAGAATTAAACCTTTATTTTAAAAAATCATTGTAACTGAATTATCTGTAATTATAGATTGGCATGTTGTTCCTAATGTATCTTTAACAACTGTTTCTACATATGCTTTTAAGAATAACGAACCTTTTTTGCCAAGGTCATGACGGATACTAAATTTGTTTACTTTGCTTTCTGTGATTTGATAGTCGTATTGACCATAGCCACAATGATCAAAGAACATTTTAATAAAATCAATCAAATTTGATTGGTTTATCTCTTTCCACTTAAAAAGGATGAATTCTTTTGGTGCTCTAGTTGCAATTTCTATAGCGATATTTATTATTTTGTCATTCTCTAAATTATCAAGAAATAGTTTGAATGCATCTTTGCTTAAAATTATTGTGCCAAACTGTTTTACATATCTGTGCCATTCTACATATTCTCCAAATATTTGATTTACAAGTGTATTTAGCGTTACCCTTTTTTCTTCTGCTTCTACTCGTAATATTTGGTCATATTTACTATCTATTCTAAAAGACACTGTAGAAGTTTTTTTTTCTCTTTATATTTGTATCATGGATATTGCTTACCATCTGAAATACACTTTGCAACTAACTACAATGTAAACCTCTCATACAAATATTGTTATTACAATTTTTTATATATGGTTAATCAACAAGAAATATATCAAAATAATGGATTTTATGTTACTTCTGATGAATTAAAATTAAAACTGGATAATGGCTTACCACTGATGTTATTTGATATACGCGATTCCAAACAATTTGAGCAAAAACACATTCCTGGTTCTGCCTGTGCTGTATGCAATGAAGAATCAAAAAAGAACATAATGCCGCGTCTACCAAAGGATATGGAAATAGTGCTGATAGGGGAAAACGAAGAATACCCAAAACAAATGTCTGAAATGATGAGACCGATTGGTTTGAATGCTAAGTATTTGGAGGGTGGTATTTTGTCATGGAAATGGCAATTCAATGAATCGTTAGATAAAGATATTTCTCCACAAGAACTAAAAAGATTACTTGATTCTTCTTCTACTTCTTCATCAAATGATAAAGAAACTCTATTTCTTTTAGATGTGCGAGAGCCTGATGAATATAAACAATGGAACATAGATGGTAGCATTAACATACCTTTGGGTAAATTATCTGAAGAAGAATCATTGATTCTAATTCCAAAGGATAAGAAAATAGTTACAATCTGTCCTCATGGTAATAGGGCCACTATTGCAAAATATATTCTTGAAAGATATGGATATAATGCAGCCTCTTTGGAAGGTGGCCTAAAGGCTTGGAGCTTTTCTTTTGAATATACATCAGATGAATATCCTACTAGTAATGAATCTGCTAAAGTAATGTTGATTCAGCTTAGAAGAATTGGTAAAGGATGTATGTCATACATACTGGATTCAGAGGGTCAGTCTATTGTAATTGATCCAGTTTATCCTGTAGATGACTATATACAAAAAGCATCTGAAATTGGAACAAAGATATCTGCAGTAGCTGATACTCATCAACATGCTGACCATGTCTCTGCTGCAAAGGAACTTGCTAAAAAAACTGGTGCTATATACTATCAGAGTAGCTATGAAAATTATGTTGGAGAAGGCAAAGGAGACAAACAAGTTAAAGATGGAGATGTTATTGATATTGGTAAAATAAAAATAAAGGTGCTATATACACCAGGTCATACAAATGGAAGTATTTCGTTTCTAGTTAAAAGTAATGGATATGGTGACAATAATAATAATAATAATAATAATAATAACAAAAATGACAAACTACTATTTACAGGCGACACTTTATTTGTTAACGGTATAGGAAGGCCAGATTTAAGAGATAAAGCCAAAGAATTTGCACCTACGTTATACGATACGTTACATAACAAATTATTTAGATTATCCAAAGATGTAATTGTATTTCCTGCTCATTTTGATAGAGATCTTCCATCACCGCAAGTCATATCTTCCACCATGGGAGAAATAGAGAAAAAAGGCCATGACCTATTGAAACTAGATAAACAAAGCTTTGTTGATAAGTTGTCTTCCCTTGTTATGCCTACACCGTCTAATTTTAAAGAAATTATTGCAATTAATACCGGAAACAAACCTCTACTTGGACCATCTGAAGCATTTGAATTAGAAATAGGTCCAGACAGATGCAGCATTTCTATGTAATGACTGCTACTAATACAATTTTTCCTGCCATATTACTTGTGCATCATTATGAATGTGAAGGTGCATATAGCAAAAAATGATTCCCTTGGAATTGATGTCATCGGTAAACAATTTCATTCTGTATTCTAATAATTTTGTTAATTTTGATTTGATTTCGAAAGTCATTAATTTTTCATCCTATCTAATAGATAGTTATAACTATAATGTCTTATTTCCATTGTTTCTTTCTATTCTGTCTGGTATTATCGTTGGCTTTAGTCTTGGTCTTGTAGGCGGAGGAGGTTCTATCCTTGCCGTTCCTCTTTTAGTGTATGTAATTGGTGTTGATACACATGTGGCTGTCGGAACATCTGCTTTGGCCGTAGCAGCAAATGCTTTAATAAATCTGTCTTATAGAATGGGAAAAAATGTATAAAAATAAAAGAAGGAATATTATTTGCAATTCCAGGGATTTTAGGCACGTTTTTAGGGGCAGAATTAGGATTGCTAACCCCTTCAAAAAACCTTCTAGTTTTTTTTGCTTTATTTATGATTGTAATATCGTTCATAATGTTAAAAGGAATTAAATCGAAAAAGGAAAAGGAAAAGAAAATAGATGGACAAAATATAGAATACATCGTAAAGGAACACAAAAGTAAAATTCAAGGAAATGACAGAATACATGAGTATGCCGATAAGAATATTGACAGAGAAATAAAATATTCTTTTTTGGAAAATATGAGACTGTATAATACATTAATAGAAAGAAAGATATATAGTTTACAAAACCGTTCATTATTCTCTATTAAAAGTTTAAAGACAGATGTTGTCAACCTTGATGTATTATTAAAAGGATTTTTAGTAGGGATTGCAGCAGGTTACTTTGGAATTGGTGGTGGGTTTCTCATTGTGCCTGCATTGATTCATACAATACCTGGTCTTGGCATATTTGAGGCAATTGGAACTTCTTTAATTCCTGTCTCTGTATTTGGTTTTATTACTGCAATAAAATATGCATTTGTAGGACACATAAATTGGTTTGTTACATCTTTATTTATAATTGGAGGAGCATTGGGTGGACTACTAGGAACAAAACTGACCGATGAAATGCCCAGAAAAACTTTAAGTAAAATTTTTGCAATAATGTTAATAGTAGTTGCAATATACATAATCCAAGATTTTACAAAATCTCTTTATCTATAATAACTCTTAATTCTTTTTAGTCTCCTTCATTAGTAAAAGAACAACAATACCTGATGCTAATGATATCCATGCAACTGCTTGAATGGCTATATTGGCATTAAATACATCTGAAATAAATCCTACCCCCACAGCACTAAATACAAATCCTAAATCCATCCAAAATCTATATGCACCTAAAGAAGTAGCCCTCCATTGAGGATTTGCAATATCCCTGATTGCTGCAAGGAGGGTTGAATATACAAAAGCGGTCCCTATTCATAAAAGAGAATATCTACATTAGTAACATCATTAGTAGACTTGAGAGTAATGACTATGATATTGTGTACTTAATTGTTTCAATAATTATACTATTGACTTATCTCATTTGTATTTAGTGATGCTATCTACATTTATCCAATTAATAGATGACAAAATCTTAAATTCTCTGATAAGTAAAAGATTAGAGTTAAATAACAATAATGAATGGTGGAGAGGAAATCTGGGACAGAGTCTATAAATCCGATAATACTTTCTTTGGAGAAGAACGTAGCAACTTTGCCAAGTTTTGTTTTAACTATATGATAACAAATAAGCATGTAAAAAAGATTTTAGATCTAGGTGCAGGTCATGGTAGGGACTCGATATTTTTTGCAACAAATGGATTTGAAGTAGAAGCATTAGATTATTCTGTCGTTGCGGTTGAGATATTAACCAACATCGCAGATAAAAAAAGATTGCCAATAAAATCGACGGTCTTTGACATCAAAAAGAAACCTCTCCCCTTTCCAGATAGCCATTTTGATGCAGTATATTCACACATGCTTTTTAACATGCGATTTTCGCTAGGTGAACTTCATTTTATACTCTCTGAAATAAGAAGAGTATTAAAACCAAATGGTTGGAACTTTTTTTCTGTCAGAAATCGCAATGACAGATTCTACGGCAAAGGTCAAGAGGTAGAAAAAGGGATATATAATATAAACGGATTTCAGATCAGATTCTTTACAGAAAAAGAAATACAATCTTTGGCAGCACCCGAAGGTTTTGAAATACTGCAGATAAAAGAAGAATATGAAGAACCAGTTACACTCTATCTTGTAGCCAGCAAAAAACATTAAGGAACTATTTTACATTTGTTAATGTAGAAAACCATCTTTGTGTAAATGGCTTTCTAAAGAATTTTCATTCTTTACTGCAACTGTTATTGGCCCTACTTTACTTACTGAACAGCATCTTGTAGTTAGATCTAATGTTGCAAACTGATGATTATACATCGTTATTATTCATGCTTTATGCTATCAATCTGGGCTTGATCTATTAAAATCGACATTAAAAGTCCATTCGATAAATCAAAATCATAATTTGATAATTCTTTTTTGCTTTTGGCCGATGATTCAACTATGCTTTTCCTTATTGATTTTTATAGCTACTAAATATATCAAACTCTATGGGTTATCCTGTGAATAAAGATTGGACAAGATATATATAAAGAAAGGAGAAACGATACTTTGCTAATACAGAACATAAATTTTAAACAAGCCTATCTTATTTTACCATTTTTAAATCATATTCCTAATGAAATAAACCATATTTCTTAGAGTTTTGTAGTTTATTTTGCTATAATATATATATGATAATTTTATAATGCTTAGCCCAAGACTTTGATATGTGTAAACAGATCAAAAGAAATGTTTGTGATAACATTTCAAAGTATAGTAAAGTTGAATATTACCAATTATATAAAATACCATGGAAACAAATATCGGTTCTATATGATCACAGGGTTTTGGTTTCATGTATTTAAATTTTACATAATGGAAAAAATAATAGGTGACAATAATTGACAGAATTATTTATATCCAAATTATCTTTGAATTTAAATAAAACCGATTAATTGTTGAATTATATCGAAACATTGTTTTTCTTATTGCTATTAAATAAATCTTATCTATAGTTCTAAATGTTCATAAAAAATGGAATTTTGATCTACTAAGGCTAATCTACAGATGAAAAATCTGATTTTGCTGGTATGTAATTAGGAACTTTGCCATAAACTATTGCAATAATATCATGAGCTTGTATATTAATATCTCTGAAGTTTGTCCCATTTGGAACTTTGGTTCCGTTAACATATACATTTAAAGGATGGTTGCTATCTGCAGTATAATTTAATATTTGATTGTTGCTTAATTTTTGTTTCCATATATCAAAGAATTGCCCTAAAGTAAAGATCTTTTTTATTGGGGCTTCAATATGGATAATGCCGGTTTCATCGTGAGTATGCATCCAATAGAAACAATTATCTGTTATGCCGATTAAAGCTGGCAATGTAAAGTTTTGACTGTTGATAAAGATATCTAGTTTTGCATGTATATGAAATACAGAACCTTCCATCGATTCACATTTAATACCATCAATTGGAACAGCTGCATTTGCATTTGAAGAGAATTTGATGGATGTCATAGAAATGCCAATAATAATTATTATGATCGCAATTACACTTATCAAAATAATTTTGTTTATTTTTCTATTTTTTATAATATTGTTATCTCGATTATTACGTTTTCTATTCATATTGTGTAAAATCCTTTAATTTTAATTCTTTTTGTTTTTTCATGATATTTCTTCAAATTGAATCGCTCACAAGATTTTCAATTTCCATGCGGGATGAATTTCATTCCAGCCATGAGGATTGTCTGTTACCCATGCTCCATATGCCTGAATCCTATCTCCATTTTTTGGAATTTGCACTAGATTTGAATTTTGGTCTTTAGGTGTGATTTCTATAACAAGCATTCCATTTACTTGTTTGTTATTTTGTTCATTAAGTAATTTATCATATGGCTTATCTACAGATAGATCGAATTGATAATCTCCGTCATCTTCCTTGGTTCCTTTCATATCATGAACGACCCCAATTACTTTTTCACATGTTGATAAAACGGTAAATCTGGCTTGTCTATCTACCCCATCCAGTACATTGCCCTGTCTACAATTGTCTTTGTCCGGATTTACTTGCAATACTGTCTTCGGTCCAAAGTAATTTGTATATGCATAAGTCGTTGCAGCAATTAGGATTGCTATTATTACAGCTAATACAATAAGAATTCTTCTTTTTTTATTCATGCGAAATAACTCTTATTTTATATTGATTATCTTGTTTCATGATACTCTTGAATTTCTTTAGAATATTTATCATCAGATTCTGCTAAATTATTCTCATAAATAGTAGTAAATTCTTCTTGTATATCGTATTGTAGAATTTTTATTAATTTAGTTATTAGTCTATTTGCATTGGACATTGCTTTGATTTTTTCTTGATCAGAGATGGCATTAGATTCTATAACGATATATTCTGATATTATAACAAGATTTATTTGCACTAGATTGTTGTTATTTTCATCATGTTTGTTAATAACGGCCCATTGAAGAATAAATCCTGTTTCTCTTTTTATTAAACCAAGCCATCGTAAATCACCAAACCATTTGCCAACCAAATGATTTACTATTGCATTTATATTACTAGTAACAGGAATGCATAATTGAAGTAATTGATGGAATCCTCTTTTTGCTTTTTTTGTTTTCAATGATGAATATTCTTCTTCTTCTTCTAATGATTGATCACTTTGTATCTTTGAGGATAATGAAAAAGTAATTTTTGTATTTAATTTATATCCAAATAGAGTCTTTTCAACAAGATCCATATATACAAGTCTTTTTAATGCTCTTGATAGACTTTGTTGATGAATATCAAGTTTTCTCTCTAATGCCTTAAAAGAATAAACTGATTCTAGGTCTTCTTTTAAAAGATATAGGATCTTTTTATCATTATTAGATATATCATCTATATTTATAGCGACTCCATTATCATAACCTTGATCTAAATTTTTTTTAAAAATTCGTAATGATTCGCAATTTCGGTTAATTATGTTAGTATAGGCAATTTGATTTTTATTATTAAACTGCTGTAAATTAAATATACTTTGTAGATTATTCCCTTTAGGCATATCTTTTGGTGAATATAAATTCAATATCTGCATATTTTTCACTTAAAACAGAGGTTTTGGGCTGGATCAACTTTGATATAAATAATTAATCTTCTTATTTGCATTTTTATAATCATCTGCAATCACTTCTTTGTATTAGAAAGTTTTCCTACCATTGTATTTCCTAAAATGAGAATCTTTGTTTTCAATTATATACTCAGTTGGAAAATTATTGTAAACAGAATCACTCATAAGAATATGGTTTGGCTTAGCAATGTGAGTTAATTTTGCTGCAATATTTATAGTTGTACCTACCATATCAAAATGAGCTGTTTGCAAACTCTTTCCAAAAATTACTACAAAAGCACTGCCATACACCAATCCCACTCTTGCTGTAATTTCGGGTAAAGCACGTAACTTAAAAATCGGATTGATACAATTTCTGATTATGTTTAACATAGTCATTGCACAATTCATTGCATTTTTACATGCTATTTGACCATCATATTCTGCAGGAAAGACCGCAAGAAGTCCATCTCCAATATATTTGAATATGTAGCCTCCATATCCTTGTATAACAAAGCTCATTTCCAAAGAAAATACTTGGATTATAGATGCAAGCTTTGATGATGGAAGTGAAATTGACATTTTAGTTGAGTCATCAATATCAATATATAGTATGACAACTTTGAGACTGTGATTTAAATGCCTTTTTAAAAATCTTTCACAATGCTGTTTAGATAAATCGATTTGTAAGCCTTTATCTATGGTTTGTAAAACTCTTGTCTGTATAGATTTCTTTGAATAATTTGAATTTATTATCATTTGAATCAGTGATCTTTTATTTTTGAATTACAATATGCTAAAATTGCGTCATAAACAGGAAATTGTTTATTCATATTATCATGGTCATCTTTTGATATTATACTAAAACCTGTTGCTATTGCAAGTAGACCTTCTGATTGGGATGTTAAAGTTCTATTTGGAGTGTCTGCACCTCTAACAATCTTTGCAACCTCAAAGAGTGATGGTTCTTTTTTATCAAGACCATATTTTTTTATAATTGCATCAAACGAGCATTCATCTCCGTGATGACCTAGCTCTACATTAGGAATATCGAATGGGATTGCGTCTTCTTTTTTTGATAATTCCATTACTTTATTTGATGGAACAAAAAGAAATTCTGCCTCTTTATCTACAAAATTTTTAATCAGCCAAGGGCAGGCGATCCTATCCACCTTTGCTCTTTCTCGGGTAATCCATTTCATACGTAGTTCATCTATGTATGTAGCAAATAAACTATATAAGCATTAATAAAATTAAGAAATGGCAGATCACTTATGGAAAAACAAGTTTGAATTGTTGTATACCTCCTGTATCTTGAATATCCGTCGTCTGTCTATAAAATATTGTTCCATTGACCAGATAACTGGTATTACCTTTTACAATATTATTAAACAAATTGTTGTCTATATTATCACCATTTTGAATTGTTTGCATATCTTTTAGTGATAGTGAACTATTTCCTAAAATTGGAAATTCAGATTGAGATTGTACCACGTCATTAAGTACTTGGTTTCCAATACTTCCTGAAATAATGTGATGGTTTTTAGAATATATATCATAATTTATTCCTTCTAGCAGCATTGAATTTTGATTTGGATTTTTAATTTCAAAAACTATGTGAAGATTGGACTTATTATTGTCTAGTGATTTATTGGTGGTCATATTTTTAATTTTGATTTCCAAAGGTTTTGCTGATGTCTCAGCTAATGCTATTGGAATAATAGAATACTTTGCAACTGTTTGTAATTGTGATTTTGATCCATATTTTTCAATGTTATTTATCTTAAAATAATTATAGAAATGCCCCGCATTCGAAAAACCTGTGAATAAAGCAGATAGCATTATTAAACTAATTATGGGATAAACAATAAATTTAATCATAGTAGTTCTTTTACCTATGTAGGCAAAATACATATATATATTATTTACTATAAATTTTATATTTGTTATTGGATGCCCAAAGAACAGACCAAGGCAAAAGACAGAGGTATGAGAATAGGGGCAGTTTCATTATGGATAATACTCCTTCTATCAGAGCGCCCCATGTATGGCTATGAAATTATAAGAGAACTAGAGAAAAGATTTTCAGGTTACTGGAGACCAAAGACCGGAACTATATATCCAGCAATGGACAGACTTGAGAATGAGCAATTAGTAACTAGTCAGCGAGAATTCAGATCTAATGGCCCTGACAGAAAACACTATGCTTTAACAAAGAAAGGCAGAGATGAAGTCAAATTATCTATGGCTCATTGGATTAAAATGATGGAGGTTTTTGAGAACTATAGAGAAATGCATGAAGCAATTTTTCGCTTCAAAAAAGATGATGCAACCAAAGTTGAAATTTCAAAATTGTTATCAGATCTTGGGAATTGCTTGAATATTAATGATGATGATAATACTATCGATATAAAAGAAATATTTTCAACATTGTCAAAAAAAGCACCTTCAGATTCAAAAGAAAAAATTGTAATGAGGCCAACAGATCCAATTTCTTTCAAATTCCTATATGCCAAGGAAGATAGTAAATTTGAATTACATATGGAGATAGAATGGCCTTCAAAGGATGATTAGAGGGTAGTAGTTAAAGAAAGAAAATATTAGAAATTATAATGACTTTCTTATCATCTTTTGTTAGATTAAATTGGCTTTCTACAGATGGTAAACTGATATTATTAGCAAGGACTATTAGGACATTTGCTTATGGTTTCTTAAGTATTGTATTAGCAGTTTATCTAAAACTAAGCGGATTTGATGATACTTTAATAGGATTAATACTTACATCTACCTTAATTAATGGTGTTATTTTTACGTTACTAGCCACTATTTATGCAGATAGGATAGGACGAAAGAAAATACTAATAGTTTATGCAGGATTGATGTCTGTCTCAGGACTAATCTTTTTTGTTAGTAATACCTATATTCTTTTAATCATATCTGCACTTGTTGGGACTATTAATGTAACTGGCTCAGAAACAGGTTCGTTTCTTTCTCTAGAACAGGCCATTTTACCACAAACAATTAAAGATTTAAAAAAAAGAAATATAGGGTATGGCATTTATAATATGATTGGAACATTTGCAATGTCTGCAGGTGTTCTCTTATCAGGTTTACCCACCGTTATACAATATTATTATCATTTAAGTAACGTCCAATCAATCAAACCACTTTTTCTAATCTATGCCATACTCGGATTTATAGTATTGATAATTTATCTAAATCTATCAAATAAAATTGAGGTAGGAGTATTAAATGATAAAGACAATAAGAAAAAAAAACAAAATAAGATAACAACAACAAATAAAACAAAATCTACAGCAAAAAAAACTTTATCTCCAAAATCAAAGGAAATCATTACCAAACTATCGGGACTATTTGCAATTGACTCTTTTGCAGGAGGTTTTGTAATTCAAAGTATTGTTTCTTTATGGTTTTTTACTAGGTTTGAAATAGATTTAACAATATTATCCTACATTTTCTCAATAGCCGGAGTTCTTACCGCTTTTTCGTTCATAATATCAACAAAAATTGCAGATAGATTTGGGTTGATAAATACAATGGTGTTTACCCATTTACCATCAAATATACTTTTGATACTTGTTGCTTTTTCACCATCTTTTTTACTGGCAATTATATTTTATCTGGTAAGAATGGGACTATCGCAAATGGATGTGCCTACAAGACAGTCTTATATAGTTGCGGTAGTCAATGAAGATGAAAGAACTGTTGCAGCTGGTTTTACAAACATCTCAAGAAATGTAGCTCAAGCCATATCCCCATCAATTGCTGGATATATATTACAATCTGCATCATTTTTAGCAGCTCCATTTTTATTTGGAGGTTTACTTAAAATTGTATATGATATTCTAATATATGCAAATTTTAAGAAAATAAAACCGCCAGAAGAACAACAGAAGGAATAAAATCTCTTTTATCAATTGCAGAATCAGAAAAAAATATAATAATAAATCTATCCAAAATTAAGCAATTTACTTTATATTTATAGTGGCCTTACAAAATACAATGAAAACAAAAACGTTTTCAATTATCTTTGTAACAGGCAGTATTGCTTTTGGACTGGTTTTATTGATAATTTTATCAACAACCAATAGTATGAATTTTCTTAGTACTTTTGCTCAACAAAGTAATGCGACAAATGTTAAAGACACGTTTACTTTAAGCGGTCCAATAAGCTCACTTGTTTATGTTCCAAGCAACAACAATACTACTAATTCAAAAACTGTAAACATGACCGGACAGTTAGATTCCATGAGCAAGTTTGTTTTAGCAGGTAATTGGAGCATAAGTGCCAAGCAAGGTAAAATCACAGAATTTAAAACTTCATTTACTAAAGTATTGGCTGATGGAACCAAACGTCATACCCATGATTTAATAAACTTCAAACAAAATAAGAATGCCAAAGCTCAATTAACTGCAGATAACAACCTATCAGTTAAAGGATTGGTAGATGTTAAATTGAATAATAACACGCCATGGAATAATACCAATGTTGATATTAACGTTGAAAAAGGCAACACAATTGCCATTAAATTAGACAACAAACAGACTAGCAATCATTTTGAAGACCAGCCTATATATGGAGTTGTCACATCAATAACTTCAGGAAATGGGACAAAGATAAAATAAATCTCAATTGATTTTCTCTTTTATTTATTTATCTTAATTAATTATCTTGTTTACAAAAAATTAGCAAATGTTAATAAAATACTACATATGACAGTTTATTTCTTTTTAACAGTTATCATTCATAATTTACAAAATCCTAGATACTGTATCTTTTATCTCTATTGCTATCTTCTTTCCCACCGTATCTGTGGTATTATTTACATAATACTCAAGCAAATCTTGAACTAAAACTTCTGTTACGCCATCCAAGGCAGAACGAACCGCTGAAATCTGTTGAACTATTTCAGGATATCCTCGCTCTTCATCGACCATTCTACTAATAGCTTTAACATGACCTTCAATACTAGCAAGTCTTTTTTTTAGTTCAGGATTTTTGTGATGAGTCACGCTCATTAGTATCTACAAATAATAATTATATCTATTGTAGGTACCCTTATCCCTAGGGAGTAGGGACTAAATTAAGTAAACAAATAATACCATTAATGAAAAATGCCTATATATCGTTAATTATCTCTGCTGTTTTATATGGCTCAATATCAACAATCGCTAAACCTTCTTTAAATTCTATGAATCCTATTTTATTATCATCACTGACCTATTTGATAATAGGTATTTTTCTGACAGTTTTTATAAAATTATCAAAAGATGTTGTCCATATAAATAAAAACAATAATTTAATGTTGATCTTTATTACATCTGTATGTGGAGCTGTTATTGGCCCTATCTTGTTTTTCTATGGCTTGAAGTTAACTGACGCCTCCATTTCCTCATTGCTAATTAATGCAGAATTTTTCTTTTCCATTTTACTTGCTATTATCATATTGAAGGAAAAACCCGATCACCTATCATATATCGGAATTGTATTAATTTTTGCTGCATTAATAGTTCTCAACTTTAAAACGGGTGTTCCAAATGTCTTTGAAAAAAACAACTTTACTAGAAATGTGCTTATATTGACTGCAACTGCATTCTGGGCTTTGGACAATAACATAAGTAAGGTAATATTACAACAAGAAACACCAATCATTAAATTAATACAGTTAAAATCTTTGTTTGGAGGAGTTATTTCACTTTTTATAGCATTTTTATTTGGTATTTCCTTTTCTGTAAATAGTTATCAGATTCCAAATTTACTTTTGTTAAGTTTAGGTGGATTTGCTGGCTCTCTTTTTCTTTTCCTAAGAGGGATGAAAGAAATTGGTGCAATTAAATCAGTAATGATCTTTTCTACATCATCTTTATTTGGTATAATTTTTGCATTTGTATTTTTAAATGAAAGTGTAGAACAATGGAGATTGATATTATCGTTGTTGATGATTATACCAGGTATTTATTTGATTAGTAAAAATAGCTAATGATTAGACGAGTAGATAATATAAAACAGTCTAGATTATCTATTATTGGTGTTAAATGAAAAAATAAAATGATACGTACAATGATATTACTTTATTTTATTATTTTTATTATTTCTTTAAACCTTATAATGTATAGTAGTAAGATGACGATTAATGTTTCTAATATTTTTGTAATCCAACCGTTAGGGTCAGATTCGTTTACTGATGTTACTTCAGGAGAAAAAGGTGGAGTAAATATCTACACAAGAATAAATATTAAAACTAGTAATGCATTTCCAACGCATCTTATATAGAGCATATTATTAATTTTAGGACTTTTACAAATACGATAATTATACCAAATGTTATTTGAGCAATACCTGAAATTAAAAAGAATATTCCCCACCAAATAGATTCTTTTACATGGACTTGGACAAGTAAAAGATGAATTACTCCAACTGACAATGATAATACTGTTATTGACAATATTACTTTTTTTTCTTTTTTCAAAAGTGGTAATATTATTTGAGATATTATTGCTAAAAGCTAAAAGCCCTGTAGTGATACCTAATGCAAATACACCTATCCATTCAGTAGTAGAGGAAATAAAACTTCCACCCATTGTCCCTGCATTCATTTGTCCAGCTGCAGTTTGAATTGAAGGATTTTCATTACTTTGAGCAAATACATTATAGATGCCACTATTATTAATTAATATAAATGTCATAAGAACTAATAAAATAACAAGGAAGCAGAACATACCTGTTCTTCAACTTTTCCATAAGAATAATAATGACTGTATTAATTTAATTAAATGTTAGTATATTGTTTTACATAGAGAGAATTATAACCTTGTATATTTGTGTTAGTTACCAAATTAATATCTGTATTTTTCTTTATTATTTGAATAACCATGATTCTCAGTAGATTACATATTCCCTGATGATGGCGCATACAAAATATTATATCAATTATACAAAAACAATTCTGCATTTGCCGTGAGCTCTTTTGATGTGGTAATACCTCATAATCTCCAGTCTCAAACGGGCGTTGATTTTTTTTCAAATCTGTTTAAAAATATGTTTAATTTTAAATTATACCTAGCTATTATTATCGCGGTGTTTTATTACTATTACTATTAAAATGATTATTTACAAACTACCTGATCTTGCTTAGGTCCATGCATAAAGACACCACCTACTTTTATTTTCCGAGCATTAGCAACATCAACCACTTCCACCAAACAGGGAGATATCATTGCGCTACCATTGTTGACCTGGAAGTTTATCAAATTACCGCTAAATCTCACATGATTTAATCTCAATACATGCCCAAGTTCATGTTCGGCAATTTGTATCATCTGCGGTTGGGTAAACGGGCGATTAAAAAACTCTTTGGATAGAGAAACATACGATTTTCTGATAAATCCATTACCATCAATAGATTTACAGTCTTTCCTGCAACATTTCTTCCATTTTAGTAAAAGAGATAAAAATATCTGTATTGGTATTATTGTTAGTAGAATTTTTTTGAATTTGAATACCTCTTTTGATTTTATTATCCCATAAATCTATTGCCTTTGTAACTACATCATCAAACTTTTTATCTTTTTTTCATTCTCCACTATATTGAATTGTATATGTAAGAACTCCATCTTTTAGTTCGGGTCTCCATGCACAACAATTAGGAATTGTGTTCTTGTCAGCAAAGTTGTTTTTATTTTTATCCCGAAATATTTCAAAAGAGATGTTCAAATTATTTCCAAATGGAAAATAAGATATAGTAGCAATCCTCATAAAAAAGAAAATTCTAATAGCAACAACAGCAACTAGCATTGATAATTTAAAAGAATTAGCCATCTTATCATTGACATTTATATAGTTATGACAATGAAAAAGTTGTTAAAACATCTGCAAATCGTTTACCAAATTTCAGTTAGCCTAATGTACCTGAAACCTAATAAACAACAAATCGATTTTTTCTTTTTGAGAAAGGAATATGTTGTATTGTTATTATTTATTGCATCAGGAATTTTATGTCCTCTTTGGGAAGAATGATCATATGATATTGAATTCAAAGCAGAATCTTTTAGTTGAACAGACTTTTGATATCATCTTTCTAATGAAAGGTAAGAATGATGGTGTTATAGGTAGGTAAATAATAGATACATGGTTCTATCACTTCGTCAATATATTGATATACCACCTTACTCGCCAAGCAAATTTGACCATGCTGATGTTCATAGGTCAACATGTCAAATATTTGTAGCACATACCGCAAATGGAAGCATTGAAGTCATTAACGGTGAAAAATGTCTTCACACAAGTACTATTCCAGAATGTCCTGAAGCAAGTGGAGTTTTATGTGCTCAACATGATAATCTTATTTTTGCTGCCGCACGTGGAGTAGGCAAGATATTGGTAATAGATCCAGTATCTCAAAGTCTTATGCGAGAGATTACCTCAATAGGATCAAAGCCTAATGGACTGGCATGGGACACACGTAGAAGACATTTGCTTGTGGCAGATGTAGAAGACTTTAAAGCCCGTCTAATTGATACCTCGTCTGGTTGTATTTTATCTATTGCAAAGCTACCAGGAAGACCTAGGTGGTGTATATATGACTATAATAGCGACCGTTTCTTGATAAACATTAGAGATCCGCCTTGTGTGTTTATGCTAGTTTCAGTAAAGGAAATAGATGGAAGAGGCAAAGGAGAAGAAAAAGTATTACAAAGTATAGGATCTATACCAGTCCCATCCATAGGGCCACATGGATTGGATATGGACAAAGAATCCAATAGAGCATTTGTTGCCTGTGATGGTGAAGAAATATTTGTACTAGACCTGAAAAAAGAGAAACCAATTAGACTATCTTCCTCAATACCAATTGCAGGAGAACCCGACGTAGTATGGTATAATCCAAACAGACACTATCTTTACTGTGCTATTGGCAATCCTGGTGTTATTGATGTGATTGACACCGAAAAAATGACTCTTGCTGAAGAGATCCATACAGAAGAAGGGGTACACACATTTGCATTTGACAATGTTCGTCAACAGCTATATGCTTTTCTACCTCATAGTTGTCGTGTTGCAGTATACAAGGAGAAATGATGATACGTATCTGTCTAAAAATGTTAAACAAGTTATGATGATAGGTACTGCCTAGTTTAATGGCCAGCAGCAGTTAGTTATTAGAAGACATATGGACTACCAATGATATCCACAGGTCATCGGTTCACAGTTTATACTGCTTGACTATAATGGGAAAATAACAAATCAAAGGAATATCCATGAAACTTGAAAATAAGAAGAAGGTGACAATAATGAATGTAATAACCGTTGAGGTTTACTGCGTGGGGAGGTTGGCTTAATCCATTTGGATATGGATGGGAAAGAAATAGATAATATTCCTTGCATAAGCTAATGTTTCAGTTGCAAAAAATGTTGCTACTGCAATAAGTAGTAAAAAGGTTGTAATTTTCGTCAAGTTATTGGTTTTTATACTGATCACCGAAAATCTTGTTTCAAGAAGTGTACTTAAAGCATTAGATCCAACATTTTTGTGCACTATTATACTATCAAAGAAAATATAATATATTATATTTGAGGTACACGATATACTGAAATCTGTAAAAATATGCTCTTTTAGACTATCAATACTTAAAGAGATATATCAAAAATATAAATAATCTATTTAGGCTGCCTATAACTTATTGGATGAAACTAATTTGGTAAGGTAAATGACAGTTCGTTATTGTTACATAGCAATTTTTAAGAGTTTGTAATAGCTTCAAGTGATAACTGGGTATGAGTAGATAAGCGCTTACCTTCTATAGTGTTCTTAGAATGCCAATATCAGATATAATATTTTGTGCTCGCGAAGCCGAGAGAGCAGGCTTTGAATATGTCTCTGTGGCCGAATCTTTTTATCGTGATGCTTCAGTCTTATCGTCAGCCATCGCGAATAACACAACCAAAATAAAATTAGGTTCAAGTGTATATCCAATACAAACTAGAACACCATTTCAAATTGCAATGTCATCTGCTACACTCAATGAGGTCTCAAATGGGCGAGTAGGTTTAATTGGCGTTGGTGTTGGATACCGAGCTAGAATAGAGCAATATTTTGGATTAAAAATAAAGGATTCTTTTTCTAAAATGAAAGAATATGTAGAAATCATACAAGGACTTTGTCTGGAAATGATTTCTCCTATAAAGGCAAATATTTTGATTTTCAAGATTTTCCCAAATTGGTATCTGGGCCATCTAACGTTTCTATTTTAATTGGTGTCTCTGGAGACAAAATGCTGGGGCTGGCTGGCAAAATAGCAGATGGAATAATACTAAACTCTATTGGAACTGAGCAATACTTTAATCATGCAATATCAGTTCTGAATAATTCTGCAAGAGAAGCAGATAGGGATACAAAATCTTTTGAGATGTCTTCAAGTGTAATCTTCTCTGTAGCGGACAAACATGAAGACGCTATAGACGCTGCCCGCCATGACATTTTATTCTATGTACTTTATCCAGAATTGGATCCAGTTATTGAAAAAACTCCATACATGCAAAAAGTCGTATAAATAAGAAAAGCTAATTCAAAAGGAGAATCTAGAGAAGCTCTTTCCTTAATATCTGATGACATGGTAGAAGATCTGAGTATTTCTGGGACCCGAAAGGTATGCCGTGATAAAATCAGAAAATTATATGATTATGGAATTACTTTGCCCCTCATCAGAGTATCTGCCAAATCCTTCAAAGAAAATGAGTGAAAAGAGGTATTTCTGAGATCTATGGAGATATTGAAAAACTAATCAAAAATATATTTATTTATTATTAAGTAGTCATATATTTCCCAATTTTTGCCTAGTCAATAGCGCAAAAACTTTTTAGTTCATCACTATTACCAACTATAATTGTATCAGGACTCTACTTGATAAACAAGTATTTTTGATCCTTGATTTGCTATATGAGGAACTGCAATATAAAAGCGGTGCAATTCAGGTACAAAAAGAGATGTACGAGCACCTGGCGATGTTGGAATAGCTGCTAGTGAGCTATAATGGTTTGTGTCTTGTAGTTTGAAAACATCTATTAATCCTTCTCCACAGGAAATATAAATGACCTTATTTAAAGAATCATAAAATATGTCATCTGGATCTGCACTGATATCAACTTCAGATACTATTTTACCATACTCTCCTTGATAATTTGTATCGAAAACAACAAGTTTTGGCGGATCTCTTGTTCCAACAAATAAGCGATGATTGGCTTGATCTAAAGCCATTGGAAAGTTACCGTGAATATTATCTTGAAGATGCCACCTAGATACAGCATCTGACGTTGTATTAATTATAGATATAGAATTATCATCTGGGGTATTAACAAAGATTCTGCTATATGCTCCATTAATTGATATTTTATTAGAAAAACTAGTAGAATTTCTCTCGATTTGAAAAGATTCTGGATGTGCAGGTAATTGGAACTCTTTTAATAAGTTATCATTTGTAACATTAATAATTCCTATACCGCCTTGTCCGTATCCAACATAAATTAATTTTGATATATTGTCATACCGAATGTTATCTGCGTCATTATGAAAGTCTATGCTATCTATTAATTTGTAAGACGTTGCATTAAATATGTTGACTTTCCCATCACCACCATTTGAAACAAAAAGTTTATTGTATTTGGGAACATAATCTACCCCTTGAGGTTCTGTAATGCCGTCAGTTATTGACTTTAATCTTTTTCCATTATTATGAAGATCTAAGATATCGATTGAATTGTTTTCTAACTCGGCTACAAATAAGCGATGATTTTTTATATCTATATCCATATGATCAATTCGGCCATTAACATTTGGCAAGGGAATTTTTTGAAGTAATACAAGTGGTGGTGGCGATTGTATTGAGTTTGTATATTTTAACGTAGAGCTTACAGAATCACCATTAATTTGTTTTTGTAATGTTGAATTTTTACCATGAATAAAAAAATTATTTACATAGCTTTGTCCAAAGAGGTAAGAAACTATAACAAATAATAATATTGACATTCCAATTGTAGATAACATAATAGTTTTGAACACAGTTCTTGTATCTCTTCTCTATATTACTAAAAACTCAAATAGAAAAAGAAATACTAACGGTATTGTGAGAGAGTTACTTTTTCGCCAGGTTTCATTTCTCTTTGAGTTTTTATTTTTCTAACAGCATCTTCAAAATGTTTCATCGTAACATGGGCTTCCGAAGCATGCTTTGTTG
>JAICXY010000183.1 GCA_025934495.1 Candidatus Nitrosocosmicus sp. | reverse complement strand
TACTGATGCTGTTGTTCTAAATCCATATTTTATAGTAGACATATCATCAGAATTTATTTTGTTTTGGTTTGTAACAAAAATCATACCAAATATCATGACCATTTAATTAATTGTCTCTCTTTCGATTCGACCATCTTTGATATAAATAGATCTATCTGTCTGTTCAGCAAGTTCTGGATTATGAGTAACAAATATTATTGTTCTACCATATTTTTTTGAAAGTAATTTAAGCAGATCAAAGACCTCATTTCCTGTTTTTGTATCCAAATTACCTGTAGGTTCATCAGCTAAAATGAATGTGGGGTTATTGATAAGTGACCTTGCAATAGCTACTCTTTGTTGCTGGCCTCCGCTGAGATTCATAGGTTTTTGCCTAGCCTTGTCTCCAATACCCAGAATATTTAAAAGTTTTAATGAACGTGTGGCTCTTTCTTTGGTCCCCATACCAGCAATGATACTTGGAATTTCAACATTTCTTTGAACCGTTGTCCTATTAATTAAATTAAAAGATTGAAAAATAAAACCTATCAAATTATTTCTCATACGCGCAATCATGTCATCCTTTAACGAAAAAACATCTATTCCCCCAATGAAAACTTTACCAAAACTTGGTTTATCCAAAGCCCCTAAAATATTCAATAAAGTAGATTTCCCACTACCAGATGGTCCTATAATTGATACAAATTCTCCCTTCATCACAGTAAAGTTGATATTTCGAAGTGCAATTACACGTCCTGCGCTTGATTCGAACACTTTAGAAAGATTTTCAACCTTCAAGGCAGTTGATTTACCATCATAATCAATAGGAGTGGTTTTATAATGGCTTAAATTATTACTACTAGATATATTACCATTATTTGTTTTAATTGTCATATTTAGTTAACCCCTCTATATACATCATTTTATTAGCCATATAACAACTGTTTCCCATTAATTCGGATCTTTTTTGAAATCCTCATCTACTATTTCATTAACTTATGGTTTCCAATACTTAAGTTTGGTGGAAATATACAACTAATATATATATATCAAAAATATTTTTAATGGAACTAAACTTTAATTTATTAATAGTTCCATAGCTGCCATACCAACAATTAATAAAAAATATCTTACAAGAATAATGAAAAAAATCGTCAAATATACTATTTATTGATTGCTAATTCAAGGTAGTGCTGGAACTCCAGTTTTTACCGTAATAACATATTTACAATTACCAGCCTTAGTATCACCATTCTTGGCATTAAAATCAAGTATTACACCATTACCACTAGTACCACAGTCAAAGTAATTACGTCCACCTCCGCCTATCATAATATCATGACCACTTCCTGCATAAAATTGATCATTTCCTTTACCTCCTACCATAAGTGTATCACCGGTTCCACCTATGAACATGTTATTTCCAAATCCACCGTAAAGCTGAGCAGTTGAGGAACTACTTGCCATTACTACATTGTCCCCTGGTCCAGCATAGACCTTGCAATTACCCGGTCCACATTGTATAACATCATTGCCAGCAATACCATAAATAGAAGCATCTTGTACAGCAGCAGCAATTATAAGATCATCTCCAGCAGTACCCACGACAGGTGGACAACCGGTACCACCAGAAGTACCCTGGGAAGGACAGGTAGCAACTATTAGATTCTTGGGAAGTTCCAGTCCTGCCGCAATTTGGGCTCGGGTGAGTGCCGTAATTGGGGCTTGATTTGGTGGAGTTAGAGGGCTTTTCGGAACTGGGAGAGTTCTACCAAGGAGGTGGTTGTGAAAAGTAGTGGCAATTACGAGATGTGGAATTATTAAACCAGATAACAAAAATACCATAAAAAGTGTAATAGATAAATAAACACTAGACATTCTTACTAACATTGTGATAGTTCTTATTTATTTGCATTTCCATTAAGAATACCTATTAACAAATATACTAAAAGATAATATGATGGTAAAATCTAAACCCAATTACTAATTCATGTTATCATTAATACATTTATCAATACATCAAAATAGATCTTAACTTTAGGAAAATATTTTATTTTAAACATGGATTTGCAAAGATAAAACAAATCATTTACATGATTTTTCAGTTCTAACCCTGATCAACATAAATTATTGAAAAATAAGTGTAGAGAAAAAATAGTTGAAAAAATCGTTAAGATAGCAAAGGTATCATATTATATAAAGATAAATCATACACTATATTCAACATCATAAAAAGCAGTACAAGTTTGATGAGGTAATAGAAAAAAGATAGTGTACACAGGTTCATCACAGCCAAGAAAAGTCTACGAATTGAGACTTTACGCGATGTTCAATACTTGTACTTGCTGGCCTTCTTGTGCATGAACTAAAGGCTGTTTATAGAATACGCAATACTAAAATAAGAAATATTGTTTAAAGCATAAAATAAAATGAAAAAATCTAAAACTAAGTTATCTAATAAAATCAATGACCATACAGCAGAGTACACTTTGAAAAACATATATTCAACAGCTAAGGCACACCAATTCTGTTGATATCATTCTTGTAATTGTAGATTGAAGAGGACAATAACCACAAAACTTATGGTGGTTCCTCCCCATAGCCCATAGTTCAGGTAAAAATACAGGAGGCTCAAAAGATAAAAGGAATTCTGAACGTGTTTGAAGCAATCTAGATATTATAAATTATAAAATGTATGCACAATGTCATAAAAAGAAAAATGGACAGTGGTTTTTTGATTTTTTAAAAAGAATTGGAAAATAAATAACAATGATATGGATATCCAAAATATTTTCTTGTTCTCGATAATCTATCATCATATAAATCAAAGAAGGTAAAGGAATAGATATTATACTAATTAGCATATGCTATCGAACCTCCCTTAACAGATAGTTTCTCGCATCAAGATTGAATCTTTTTATTGAAATACCAAAATATATTATTCTTTAAATCTGTAAAGGATGAATAAAATTTAGTACTAATAGATCACGCTTGACTATAGCATATCCCCTATCTCTTCCATTACCATGAACTCGGGTGATGTGGTAGTTGGAAGATATATACCGGTATAAGAGTATATTTGCTTTCTTCAAAATATCAGATTACCTTCTTCGATATATGATGAGGAGGTTATGCCTTGTCCATAAAAAAATAGCATTTAGGAAATTTAGCATGTATTAGTTAGATAATCAACAAGGAATGTATCTCACCGCCGTTGAAAATATCATACTGTCTTAT
>JAICXY010000137.1 GCA_025934495.1 Candidatus Nitrosocosmicus sp. | reverse complement strand
CTTCTGTAATAAAACTAAATCCTACTTTACCTGATGTTATAATAAATTCTTATTCGACTTAAACTTATACCTAGAGATTTTGGATTTATCTAAATCATTATTGGTTTGAATAATATTGGAGAAAGATTTTAATTTTAAATCAACCGAACCCGTATACCTATTTTAGTAACGATCTTAGTGAGTAATTTAACTAATAATTTTAAGTTATGCCGGCTAAAGAAAGTTATGATAGTATATATTATAATTTATTTGAGAACTGATTCTATTGATTCTCAGATATTTTAGGTGTTGGAGACAATGTCATTCATGAAGGTTTTGCAAACTATTGCCCTATCTTTCTTTATTTCATGGTAATGGATGGATCCTTTTTCAGGAGATTAAGATGATTTCATACATATGTTATATATTTAAATCAATCGAAAACTTGTACCATCCAGAACTAAATTCTGTGAATCGATTATTTATAATAGTACTAATTGACGACTGAGATGAGTTAACAATCTCTTTGGTTTATGCATGAATTATTATGTATGCATAAAATGATTTACAGTATTAATTTATATATTGTGTCAAAACCTACTGGTAAATCATAATAATTGGAGTATAGAATGGATAAATCTTATTTTGAAAAATATATTAAAGAGCGTTACCAAAAGGAAATAGAACGGTATGTTCGAAAAACAATATATAATAAAAAGATTTATGAGATCTTACAAATTACAATTATTGTTTCTACAATAATAACTCCAATAATGATAGTACTAGAATTAATAGTTAAACACGATCTAGCTTATATTTCACTAGCATTTTCATCATTTGTAAATGGCAATATCAAATATTAAAAAATTGAGTATTAGGAATTATGTATTCGATATTTCTTATACATTTTAATCTTTTGATTCCTCTAGAAGAATACAAGCATGGAAGATTTAATGTGTATCTTTTATCGATAGAGATACATAGGTTTTTTGAAATATAGCAAAACAGTGATATAGACAACTATTTGTTATTCAATTCTTGTCAATGAAATGATTCAAATAAAACTATATTCCACAGGCTGGTAATACATTTCAAAACTATCAATCTAAGAGTTGCGATCTGTAGATGTTTATAAATCATACAAGATGGTTGGATTGCTAAAAGTTCATTTTTGAATTTTCTTTAGGGTATCTCTGTAACCATCTTGCCTTAGCTTATTTATTGTATCTTTAGAATAATCAAATAATTTATTTGAAATATCATTCACATCTTCTGTTCTATCAATGCGTGTGACCTTTGTGATAAATCGTCCGTTCAATAGATTTTCATATGTCCTTGGCTCGCCGTTTCTATGACTGCTTTTTGCTTGAGTTTTTAATATTGTATCTAGATTGTTTTGCAATGTTTTCTTCTTATCTACATCAGTTATTGCATTAATGGCCATCGTTGCAATATCTTTTGTTTGCTGAACAAAATCAATATAATCAGAAACAATGTTTGCAACCTTTTCATCATAATCCGTCTTATCATTTAGCAACAGATCAAAATATCTATCTATAACACCGTCATGATCCATTGGAGCAACTTTTTCTTCTGTAGGCCATACATCTACTATATATACATCCAAGTCTGGAATTTTTGCATCATCCATTCCTTTTCCTACTACATCTTGCCAATAATCCTGATGCGATTGTATTAGTTCTCTTAATGGAGTGTTGCTCAATATTCCACCATCCCAAAAATAACGTCCAACCGTTTGAGTGTTATTATTTTTAGTATCTATAGCAGTTGCAGGTATTGTTGCATAGTCATAATTTATGGCTACAGATCCACTCGCCATAGCAAAGTCTGATATAATGCCTTGATCATAATTTATGGTATATTGATATCTTTTATCCTTATCCCAATACTCTGATTTTCTTGATCCATCTGTTGTTTTTATATAGCTATCAAATGTTACTGTAGCGCTTTCTTGTACATCTACACTGGTTAATAAAAGCCTAGGCTGATTCTGTTCAGAGCTTGTTGCAATGGGAAATCTTGCATATTTCTCTAAACTACTCTTTAATGGTTGATTGCTATATAGGGGCCATATTGAGGTTTCATCATAGAATCTGCTGTCTGCTCGTGGAATTAAAGGATAAAATACATTTGGGACACCTGTGAACATAAATTGCTTTGCAGAATAGTATCTCCTTGCTGCCTCCTCTGAAGCTGCATTGTGATTCATATTGTGCAAGTTAGTCCACCATTCATTGAAGCCTGGAATATTTTGAATATATGCAGTTGTAGATACATAATCCCAAAACTCATTTAGTTTAGATGCTGCATGAGCCCACCCCTTTTCTATGACATTGCTAACAATTATTGCAGCATTCATAGCACCACTAGAAGTGCCTGCTATTATATCAAATAATGGTCTGCCATTATCTGTGTTAATCTTATCATATAATGCTTGAAACACTCCTGCATTATATGCTCCAAGTGCACCACCGCCTTGGAGAACTAGAGCCCTCTGAATATTTGAAATATTTTTAGTAGATGACATTTAAAATATAATAACGTAATATGGGATATGTATTTAAGGATTTTGATAATCATTGTATGTCTTTTACATTATCATATATTTTCATTATTATAGACCGCGATGTCAGCCTAGAAAATGGTTTTACAGACATCATTTTTTACTTCATCGACTATAACATACCTCTGTATTCTTTTTCATGTCCATAAAATATATAGTCTAAAGTGGTGATATCCTCTTTCTTTAACTTGACTACTAATTAAACTGAAACTCAACCACTTTGAATTCTTTCTATAATCTCCTGTGTCTGTTCCCATATAATTGATTCAGTATATTTAATTGAAAATCATAATTTATTTCCCCATCAACTATTTTTATTACACCTTGATGAATATCTATTTTTGTTAACTTACTTTATGTCATCGATTGAATCAGAACTTTCCATTACATCCACTCAATGGATCAAGAATACATTATCCTTTTCAATTATCTACTTAGATTCTTTGGTTTTGTTTCATTTACCTGATAAACTGCTACTATTTTGCAGTTAATTTTCATCAAATACTTTTACAATTGGAACCTATTATGAATGCCTATCTAATAGTAGCAAAATAATTGTTATAATTTAAAGTTAAATTATTTATTATCGGACCCATGTAGAAATCCAAACGATTTCCACCGAACCAGATATCTGTCTTGGTAACATTTTAATGAATAATCTTTTAATATCTGCTCATTAAAACGGCTTTAATGATTAAAAACTTATTCGGTATTTTTTTACAAAATATATATCTTCTATGCGATAATCATATTCGTTTTAAATTCAAGTATATGACTTTGGTGTTTTTATTTGTGTGGTTATCTGCAACATTTTTAATATCAGTATCTTTTCCCACTTTGGTTTACTCTCTTTCTAATTTGACTTATAATAATACTGCCAAAACTGTTTTGACAAATCAATCAGCAGCAGCAGCAGGGCTTGATTTTAAACAGATAACACCTAAAGTTACAGATTTTATTTTAAATGACATAGTCAACAAATCAAAAGCAGCTTTAGTTGTAGGTTTGATAGATCCAAATGGAACAAAGGTATACAGTTTTGGAAATATTTCAAAAGAGAACAATATACCAGTTAATGGGAGTACCATTTTTAATATAGCTTCAATCACAAAGACGTTTACCACTTTAGTTTTAGCAGACATGGTCAAACAAGGAATCGTACATCTAGATGATCCAATTGAAAAATATCTTCCATCAAATGTAAAGGTGCCTCAATACAATGGAACCAAAATAACGCTTAAAGATTTGGCAACCCATACCTCTGGTCTTCCATTTATGCCTTCTAACATCTGGATAAATAATATTGTAGGTGATTTAAATTCCAATTATAATGAGACTCAATTGTATCAAGGTCTAGCAAATACTACTTTAACTAGCAAACCTGGTACAAAATTCCTTTATTCTGATTTTGGTATGGGGCTACTTGGACATTTATTATCTGTAAAAGCTGGCGTTTCCTACGAACAGCTTGTAAAAAATAGAATTCTAGATGTGTTAGGTATGAATGATACCAAAATAACTCTATCACAGAATGATCTTAAATATAGATTTCCAGTAGGACACCAAAATGGAACTGAAATTGAGACTCCTAAAATTCCAGATGTAATTGCAGGCGCTGGCTCATTTCGTTCAACTGCTAATGATTTGCTAAAATATGCATCTGCTAATCTGGGCTTGCTTCATACTAAATTAGATGAATCCATTGCACTACAGCACTTGATCCAACACCCAGGTATACTTCCAAATCCAATGAATTATAGTACATATATTGCCTTGGGATGGGCCGTACTAACTAATTTTGGAACAGAGACATTAACTCATACAGGATCAATTAATGGCTGGAATGCTAACGTTGCCTTTATTCCTACAAAGCAAATAGGTGTGGTGTCATTATGTAGTTGCGATTTAACGGATGCGAATACAGGTATCCTTGACTTTGTATTATTGAATCTAACAGGGATAGATAGTTTGACTGCACATCACAAGTAAATTCATACAATTTCTGATGATGGTCAAATAATCCGTCTGATAAACTTTCACTATTTTTTTGTAAATAATTCTATCTAAATATTGCAATAGAAACAAATTTGTAGTTGTTCCAATCAAATCATTTTATAACTAAAATTTCTATAAATTTCCTATATATGATGTTAGCAAAATAATTATTATAATTTCATAAACTCAATCTGTTCCCTATGATGGACTCATGTAGATTTCCAAACGATTTCCACCGAACCCGATATCTGTTTTGGTAACAGTTTTAGTGTATAATTTAATTAAAAATTTAAGTCATTCCTGCTAAAGAGAAGGTTTAATAATATATATTATAATTCATATAAACCTTGTTCTGCTATTCTCTGTTACTTTACGTGTTGGAGACAACGTCATTCATGAATGTTATGCAAAGTATTATAATATCAATTTTAATATCCGTCTCGTCATTGTAACCAAAAGAGATTTATCTTGATTTGGTTAAAGTTGTGGTTATAGCCCATGACCGATAAGGATCCTGCCAAGACTATTGTTTTCATTAGCTATGCTAGTGAAGATTTTGAATATGCAGAAAGACTTTACAACGAATTAAAAAAGGCAGGATTCAATCCATGGCTAGATAAAAAAGAACTTCTTCCAGGACAAAATTGGGAATATGAACTTGAGATCGCCATAAGAAAAAGTAGATATTTTATTCCATTATTCTCTAACAAATCTGTTAACAAAACAGGACATGTACAAAAAGAATTTAAGTTTGCATTGGAAGTCTTTAAAAGATATCCACCAAACACTATATTTGCAATACCAGTTCGACTAGGTGATTGCGAAATTCCTTATTCAGAACTAAAATCCATACATCATGTTAATTTATTTCCATTAGAGGATGATGCTGCTTGGAAAGAAGGTATAAACCAAATATTACGTACACTATATAAAGAAGAAGGCTATTCAAATATTGAGAAGGAACTATTTAAGAAAGTTCTACCTCCAAAGCAAACAAACGAACATACTTCTGCAAATATCTTGAAAAATAAAGGTATTGCGCTTAATTTTTTACATAGATTTAGAGATGCTATCGAATGGTTTGATAAGTCATTAAAGATAAACCCAAATGATGCAAATACTTGGATTGAAAAAGGATGGTCTTTGTATAATTTACATGAATATGATAAATCCATTCAGTGCCATAATAAGGCCATAGATGTTGATCCTACATACGGCAAACCATGGAATGTAAAAGGTTTAGCATTTCACTATTGGGGTAAATATAACGAAGCTATAGAGTGCTATAATAAGGCCATAGAGATGGATCCAAAAGATACTGCGTCGATGATTGACAAAGGTGTATCTCTCGAGAATCTGGGAAAGTATAACGAAGCTATAGAGTGCTATAATAAGGCCATAGATGTTGATCCTACATATATCTATGCCTGGAACAACAAAGGCATTTTACTCTATCAGATGGGGCAAACACAATATGAAAAAGCACTAGAATGCTTTAATCATTCTATAGATATAGATCCCAGTTCCAAAACAGCTTGGAATTACAAAGGTTTGATTCTTTATAGTCAAAAAAAATACGATGAAGCTATAGAGTGCTATGATGTTGCTATTGACATAGATAATAAAGACCCAATAGTTTGGAACAACAAAGGAGAAATATTCTCATATTCCTTAAAAAACTATGAGGAAGCGATCAACTGTTTTGACAAATCTATAGAAGCGGATCCGAATTATATCGATGCTTGGAACAACAAAGGGTATGCTTTTGGATCTCTCGAAAAATACGATGAAGCTATAGAGTGTTATAAGAAAATATTGGATATCGAATTCAATGATGTTTCAGCATGGTACAATATAGGCCACTGTTTTAAACTGCAAAGTAAGTATGATGAAGCTATAAACTGCTTTAATAGAGTTAATGAATTAGATCCACATAATATTGATGCTTGGAACAACAAAGGCGAATGCCTTTACGATTTAGGAAAAATAAATTATGCTGAAAAGTGTTTTAGGAAAGCATCAGCAATTATTGATAGCAAAACCCCTGTTTTATCTTACACCAAAGAGTATTTGGATGGCTTAAATTCTTTTTCTGAATCTATTAGACAACAATTCAAAGATTATGATATTCCTTTGCGATTTTTTAAACCAATTGAGGAAAGTATCAAAGATATTGTAAAAGAGATAGGTATCTTTCAAAAATCAAATGAGTTTGACGATATAAGTAAGAATAAGATATATGTGAAAATTATCACATTAGTTAGGCAGGTGATAGAAAATACTCCAAGAAAAAAAAATACATTGGATGTTTTTAAACCTCTATTACTGTTTAATAAATTGATTGGACCAGAAAAAGGACTTCAACAAATATTAGAATCTATTTCTGCTGATGCACTTGGAAGAAAAGAACTCTCTATTTTCAAATCATTTGAACTTGCAAAGTTAATGCCTATGGCTGCAGCACGTTTATCCGACGGACGTGCGCAAATATGGATTGCAAGAGGGACAAAATACAATTGCTATCTCTAGACATGTAATAAAAAGACACCCTCGCCAGCATCTGAGTGGACAGAATGGATTAGGTTTCCATATATATTACCTACAGAAGATAGTTTGAACCGAGTTACTGAAATAACAGCAGCTCCATTATTAAATGGAGTACTAAAGATATGGGTTGTAAACATCGGTGATACATCGGGGGAAATTTGGTCGTGTCAAAAACAGAGTTCAGATCCTGATTCTAAATGGACTAAATGGTGTTTCTGGAAAAATGTAAGAATGGATAGCCACATAACTGCGGCTCCTTTATCAGATGGCAGATTACAGTTTTGGACAGTTGCAGATAATAAGATCTTTACATGCTGGACGCAATCAACTGATCCTGATTCTGAGTGGACAGAATGGACTGAATTTTGTATTCCTCCTGGAGGG